>NZ_JAELTI010000297.1 GCF_016428755.1 Allobosea sp. ASV33 | reverse complement strand
CCCCCCCCCCCCCCCCCCCCCCCCCCCCCCCCCCCCCCCCCCCCCCCCCCCCCCCCCCCCCCCCCCCCCCCCCCCCCCCCCCCCCCCCCCCCCCCCCCCCCCCCCCCCCCTTTTTAATGCTCCGGCGACCACCGAGATCTACACCGAAGGTTAATCGTCGGCAGCGTCAGATGTGTATAAGAGACAGGCCCAAGACCTATCTGCCGAATTATCGCGAATTCTACGAGCGCCGGCAGTTCGCTTCGGGCGAGCGGGCGAGCGCCCTTTATATCGAGCTCTGCGGGCAGGAGGTTCCGTTCGGCACGGATATCCTG
>NZ_JAELTI010000296.1 GCF_016428755.1 Allobosea sp. ASV33 | reverse complement strand
CCCCCCCCCCCCCCCCCCCCCCCCCCCCCCCCCCCCCCCCCCCCCCCCCCCCCCCCCCCCCCCCCCCCCCCCCCCCCCCCCCCCCCCCCCCCCCCCCCCCCCCCCCCCCCCCCCCCCTTTTCACGCCCAAGACGGCATACGCGATCGCGCCTAGAGTCTCGTGGGCTCGGAGATGTGTATAAGAGACAGGTCTGGCAGATCCTCATTTTTGGCGCGACCGCGATCGGTCTTCTCGGTAAGCAAGACATTCGGCTCGCCGCGCCGATGATGGCCTGGTTTCTGTTTTACGGCGCGCTCCTCGCCTACACGCTGCCG
>NZ_JAELTI010000295.1 GCF_016428755.1 Allobosea sp. ASV33 | reverse complement strand
TCGTGCTGCTGCATGGCGAGGGCTCGAACGGCAAGTCGACGCTCGTCGACGTGATCTCGCGATTGATGGGCGATTACGCGACGTCGCTGCCGATCGCGACGCTGACGGGCGAGGACCGGCGCAAGGGCTGTCTCTTATACACATCTCCGAGCCCACGAGACTCTAGGCGCGATCTCGTATGCCGTCTGCTGCTTGAAAAAGGGGGGGGGGGGGGGGGGGGGGGGGGGGGGGGGGGGGGGGGGGGGGGGGGGGGGGGGGGGGGGGGGGGGGGGGGGGGGGGGGGGGGGGGGGGGGGGGGGGGGGGGGGGGGGGGGG
>NZ_JAELTI010000294.1 GCF_016428755.1 Allobosea sp. ASV33 | reverse complement strand
CCTCGCTGTCGCGCGCCCTGACCGAGATCCATCAGGAGGGCATCCGCTTCCCGCCGATGAAGCTCGTCAACGAAGGCGTCTTCGACGAGCAGATCCTGCGGATCATGACGACGAACGTCCGCAAGCCTGTCTCTTATACACATCTCCGAGCCCACGAGACTCTAGGCGCGATCTCGTATGCCGTCTTATGCTTGAAAAGAGGGGGGGGGGGGGGGGGGGGGGGGGGGGGGGGGGGGGGGGGGGGGGGGGGGGGGGGGGGGGGGGGGGGGGGGGGGGGGGGGGGGGGGGGGGGGGGGGGGGGGGGGGGGGGGGGGG
>NZ_JAELTI010000293.1 GCF_016428755.1 Allobosea sp. ASV33 | reverse complement strand
CCCCCCCCCCCCCCCCCCCCCCCCCCCCCCCCCCCCCCCCCCCCCCCCCCCCCCCCCCCCCCCCCCCCCCCCCCCCCCCCCCCCCCCCCCCCCCCCCCCCCCCCCCCCCCCTTTTTAATGATCCGGCCACCACCGAGATCTACACCGAAGGTTAATCGTCGGCAGCGTCAGATGTGTATAAGAGACAGGCCGCGCATAGGGGTGGCCGCCAGCCTTGCCGACCTGGTCGGCCGGCAACTGCTCGACCTTCACGCCGCGATACATCACCGCGACCTCGTCGCAGATCGCCTGCACCGTCGTCAGGTCATGGCTGAT
>NZ_JAELTI010000292.1 GCF_016428755.1 Allobosea sp. ASV33 | reverse complement strand
CCCCCCCCCCCCCCCCCCCCCCCCCCCCCCCCCCCCCCCCCCCCCCCCCCCCCCCCCCCCCCCCCCCCCCCCCCCCCCCCCCCCCCCCCCCCCCCCCCCCCCCCCCCCCCCCCCCCTTTTTCACGCACAAGACGGCATACGAGATCGCGCCTAGAGTCTCGTGGGCTCGGAGATGTGTATAAGAGACAGCCCTTGAGCCCGACCTCGTGAATGAGAGCGCCGGCATGCAGCGCGCCGCCGCCGCCGAACGGCATCGCCATGAACCGCGCCGGATCATGGCCGCGTTCGATCGAGACGAGGCGGATCGCGCCGGCC
>NZ_JAELTI010000042.1 GCF_016428755.1 Allobosea sp. ASV33 | reverse complement strand
CCCCCCCCCCCCCCCCCCCCCCCCCCCCCCCCCCCCCCCCCCCCCCCCCCCCCCCCCCCCCCCCCCCCCCCCCCCCCCCCCCCCCCCCCCCCCCCCCCCCCCCCCCCCCCCTCTTTTCACGCAGAAGCCGGCATACGCGATCGCGCCTAGAGTCTCGTGGGCTCGGAGATGTGTATAAGAGACAGGCCTCGTTCGTCCGATAGTTGACGATGACGATCCCGCCCTCGGTCGCAAAGGCCTTCGCGATCGCGGCGCCGATGCCACGGCTCGCGCCGGTGACGAGGATGGCCCGGTCGCGGAACGTCACGGCGCGCCGTCCTTCGCGGGGATCAGGTCGCTTTTCACGACGGCCTTCATGTCGATCTGGCTACCGATCAGGCCGAGGCTGCGGAACGTGTCGGCGCCCTTCTGCAGCGCGTCGAGATCGAAGCGGCCGAGACCCTCACGCTCCGTCGTCTGCGAGATGCTGGACGCGTTGCGCAGCTTGATGATCTCAAGGTTCACAGCCTCGTCGCGGCCGTTGATCGCGCGGGTGACGGCGATGCGCGCGGCCTCGTCCGGCTTGGCAATCATCCAGGCAGCCGAGTCGCGATAGGCGGCGAGGAAGCGCTTCAGCAGCGGCTTGTTCTGCTCGTAATAGCTTGCCTTCACGACGAAGATGTCGCTCGGCAGATTGAGCTGGTCGCGGACCTCGATGACATTGGCCTCGCCCAGCCCCTTGGCGCGGGCGACGAGCAGGCCGGTGTCGGTCGCGGCGGTGGCGTCGACGGCGCCTTGCATCAGCGGCGCGAAGTTGAGCAGGCCGGTCGGCTGGATCGTGACGTCCTTCTCGCCCAGGCCGACCTGATGCAGCAGCACGAGCAGGTTCTGATAGGTGCCGCTGGCAAGACTGTAGACACCGATGCGCTTGCCCTTGAGATCGGCGGCTGTGCGAATGCTGCTGCTCTTCAGCGCGACCACGTTGAAGACGTTCTGCGGATAGATATTGTAGATCGTGACGAGCTTCTCGCCCTTGTCGAGCGCGAGATAGAGCGCGGCCGGATCGGTGAAGGCCACGTCAGCCTGCCCCGCGAGCATGTTCTGCAAGGCGGCGCCGCCGCCATTGCCGGGCACATAGTCGAGCGCGATGCCCTTGGCCTTGAAGAAGCCCTTGTCCGGCTCGGCCAGGAGGTTGGTGATCTCGCTGATCGGCTGGCTCCAGCCGGCGACGGTTACCTTGTCGAGCGGTTGGGCCTGAGCCGAAATCCAGGCGGACAGCAAGAGCGCAGTCGCGGCGACCACCCTCGCCGTCATCCCGGACAAGCTGCGAAGCAGCGCCGATCCGGGATCCATCGTAGAACGCGGCGCCCGCTGATGGGTCCCGGCGCTCCGCTTCGCTGCGGTCGGGATGACGAGCCCTGTTCTCGGAAGGCGGGCGATCGTGAGGAAAAGGGGCATGGGAATCTAGCCTTTCGAGAAGCGATGCAGGACGCGGCGCTCGATCAGGAGCACGGCCTCGTAGAGCAGCATTCCAAGGGCGGTGATGACGATGAAGAGCGCGAAGATCAGGCTCGAATCCATCACGCTCTGCGCCGCGATGATCGAGGCGCCGAGCCCGATCCGCCCGCCGATGAACTCGCCGACGACGGCTCCGACCAGCGCCAGCACGACGGCGACGCGCAGGCCCGCCATGATGACGGGCAGCGCCGCCGGCAGCTTCAAACGCAGCAGCGTCTTGAGGCGGCCGGCGCCGAGCATGCGGAAGAGCTCGCGCCGGGAGGCATCGACCTCGTTGATCCCGGTCAGCGTGTTCTCCATCAGCGGGAAGAAGCAGATCAGCGCGGTGATGACGACGGTCGGCGTCATGCCGAAACCGAACCAGATGATGAAGAGCGGCCCGAGCGCGAGCTTGGGCACGAGCTGGCTCGCCAGCACATAGGGCCGCAGCAACCGGCTGAGCGCCGGAAATTCCGCCAGCAGAATACCGGTGCCGAGCCCGACGACGGCGCCGATGCCGAGGCCCAGCGCCATTTCCGAGGCCGTCATCGCCAGATGCGGCCAGAGCCGTCCGGTGGCGATCTCGCTCCACAGCGTCGCGAATACGGCGGAAGGCGCAGGCAGGACGAGCGGCGAGAGCCCGCCCAGCCGGCACCAGGCCTCCCAGCCGGCGAGCAGGGCGACCAATAGCAGCAGCGAGGGCAGGCGCGCGATCATGCCGCCGGCCTCCGGCTGGCCGCGGCGGCGCCATCCATCGCGTCCCGCAAGCCGCGGCAGGCGGCGACGAAGCCGGGCGCATAGCGCATGTCGCGGTGGCGCGGGCGAACCAATTCGACCCGGCGCACATGCGTCACGCGGCCGGCCGCCATCACCGCGACCGTGTCGGCGAGATAGACGGCCTCGCCGATATCATGGGTGACGAAGAGCGCGGTCGTGCCGTTGAGCGCGCAGAGCCGCAGCAGGTCGTCCTGCAACTCCTCGCGCGTCAGCGCGTCGAGCGCGGCGAAAGGCTCGTCGAGCAGCAGCAAATCTGGATTACCAACCAGCGCACGCGCAACCGCGACGCGGCTCTGCTGGCCGCCGGAGAGCTCGGCCGGGCGGCGCGTTGCAAAATCCGCGAGGCCGACACGCTCCAGCAGGTCGAGCGCGGCATCCTTGTCGGGGATGGTGGGCCGGCGCTTCAGCGAGACCGGCAGCAGCACGTTGTCGAGTGCGCTCAGCCAGTCGAGCAGGGTCGGCGCCTGGAAGACGAAGCCGGCGCGCGGGCTCGGGCCGGTCAGCGCTTCGCCGCCGATGCGGATTGCGCCTTCGCTCGGCATCAGCAGGCCGGCGGCGAGCTTGAGCAACGTGGTCTTGCCGCAGCCGCTGCGGCCGAGCAGGCAATGGATCTCGCCGCGCGGGATCGTCCAGTCGACCGCGTCGACCACGGCCGGGCCGGTTGCATCGTAGCGGTAGCTGGCGCGCTCGATCGTGACGAAGCCGGTCTTGGCGGTATCAGTCGACATAGGGCGCGAACCCTTCTGCCGCGGCTTCGGCCGATTGCTCGATCTCGGTAAAGGTGACGAGGTCGAGCAGGCTGAAGCGCCCGTCATGATGCCAGCCGGCCTCGGGCGCGGTCATCCGGCCGAGGGGGGCGATACGGCTGACGCCGACTGCGCCGAACCTCTCCGCAAGCTGGAACAGCCGCTCGGGCGCGGCTGCGACGCCGACGGTCTGCAAGAAGCTGCGATAGGGCGCGACGAGGGCAGGGACATCGTCGAGGCTCTCGACCGCGACGAGCTTGAGCGTGCGGTTCAGGCCGGTCGGGCTCAGGGCTTCCGGCGCCTCGACATGGACGACGCTCCAGGGATCGGCGGGCTCGCCGAGAAGCTCCGCGGTGCCGTCCATCGCGCGGGTTTCCTGCGCGCCGCGCCACGATGCGATCGAGGCGGCCTCGCCTTGGGAAAGCGCACGCCGGGGATGGCGCGAGGCGAAGGCGGCGAGTTCCTGTGCGACGTAGCGGGAGAACTCCGAAGGACTGACCTTTCCGCCGTTTTCGACGAAGAGCATCTGCGGCGAATAGCAGCCCTGCTGCTCGTAACGCATGACATCATGGGCCGCGAGCCGGGCCAGCGCCGGCGCTTTGCGGCTGTCGAGCGCTTCACGCGCAATGACGCCGAGGCCGATCTTGTGGCCATGCGGCAGGAAGCGGGTGGTGATCGGCAGCTTGGCGCGCAACGCAGCCAGCGTCTCGTTACCGCCATAGGCCATCACCGTGTCGGCCTCGCGCAGGAAGACCGGCTCGGCCGCCGCTTCGCCGCCCTTCCACCAGGTGACGGCGAGGCATTCGCCGATCTCGGGATCGATCTCGGCGAGCAGGCTCGCGAACCATCCGGCCGTCAGCGGCTCGGCCGATGCGAGCTTGCCGATGCTGCCAGCCTTGACCAGCAAGCCGCAGATCAGGCTCCAGAGCGAGAGCGCGGGCACGTTGCCGGCCCAGACATGCAGCAGAAGCTCGGGGCCATGGGCGCGCAGGTAGCCGCCCTTGGGCGTCGGCTGGAAACCGTCGAGCAGGCCGGGATTGGCAAAATCCTCGGCGAGAAAGCGCAAGAGCTGCGGCTTACGGAAGGTCTTGAGATAGCCGGTCAGGCCGAGGCGGACGGTCTCGCGATCATAGCCGGTGACGATCGGCAGGAGATGCTCGGCCTTGCGTCGCAGCGGGTGCTGGCGGTCGAGCAGGCGCGCGATGGCGCCGTCGATCGCAGAGACGATACGCGCGGTCTCCATCCGCTTCAGCCGGGCGCGGGCATTATCGCGCACATGCGCTGAGAGTGCCGCCGCCTGCGTCGCGTCGAGCTCCGGCAGCGCGATCGTGGTGCTCTCGCCCCAGGCGCTATGGCCGATCTCGCGCCAGCGCAAAGCCTCGCGGTTCAGGCCCGGCAGATGGCCCGCATGCTCGATCACGGCGATCAGCCTCGCGCCGCTGCGAGGAATTCGGCGACCGCAACCGAGCAACCCTTCGAGGCCTCGCCATCGACCCGGCCGAGCAGCTTGAAGCCGCCCGGTACGATCTCCCCGGCATCCTCGGTCAGGATCGCCGCGACGCAGTTGAAATGGGCGAGGTCGTGATGGACGATCACCCCGCGCTGGCCTTCCAGCAGATCGACGCCGGTCAGCGGATCGACGACGCGGCTGCGGATCCAGTGCGGACCGGATTTCACGGATGGGCAGACGGCATTGCCGTCGTCATAGAGCTGCGAGCTTAGCTCTGTCATCCCGTACATGTTGATGCAGGACGCGCGTGTAACGCCGAAGGCGGCGCTAAGCCCATCATAGAACTCGTCCGGTCCCAGCTCGCGCGACTGGCCCTTGAAGCCGCCGGTATCGAGGATGCGGCTGCCTTCCGGCAGGGCAAAGCGCCGGCCGCTGGCGGCGAGGGCATCCAGCACGGGCACGAAGGAATAGCTCGCGCCGAGCAGGGCATAGGGCTCGCCGCTCTTTTCCGCCTCCTCCAGCGCCGACAGAAGGCCGTCCAGGTCGAGCCCGCCAGCGTTGATGAAGGTCTCGGATTCCGGCGTGCCGCACTCCTGCTTGGCGAGCGAGAGGTAGGTGGCGAGCGAGGAATTCGGCAGCTCCGTCTCGTCCGGGAACAGGATGCCCATGCGGATGCGCTCGCGGCCCCGCATGAAGCGCGCCCGGAAATTGACCAGCATCGAGCGCTTCCAGACATCGAGCGTCGGATGATAGCTGCGGCCGCGGATGCCTTGCGTCGTGCCGCTGGTCATGAACACGCGCTCGGCCTGCTCCGGCGGGCTGCAGCTCAGCGTCAGGTCCTTGAAGGCGGTGATCGGCACAGCCGGGATATCGCGCCAGCGCTTCACCGACAGCGGCGTGCGGCCGCGCTGCAGGCAGAAGCGCTTGTAGGGCTCGTTGTTGCGGAACTGATAGGCGAAGACCTTGAGCGCCATCGCCTCGAATTCGGCGTCCGACGCATCGGGAAGCGCGATGAATGCCAGGAACGCCGCGATGATCTCGGCTTGCGTCACTTAAACCCACTCCGTTCGGACGCTTACGGCCAAGCCGAGGCGTCGATCGCTGGAGGATCACGAGCGCAAGCTGGAATCAGGGCCGTACTGGCCGCATGTCCCGCATCCCTACGCCGGTATGATCCGGATCAGGTTCGGAGGGTCACCGCGTTGCCGAGCTTTGCAGCCCAGCCGGCGGAATCTCAGCCTCCTAGCGAGGCCCCCCTGGGAACGGGAGCAGATGACGAGCGGCGGGCCTCGCTGTCAAGCGATAACGGAGCGCGGCAGGTATCCGCCGCGAGCCGGGGCGTCAGCCGGCGATGTCGCGGGCCATGCGCAGGAGATACTGGCCGTAATCGCCCTTGGCGAGCTTTTCACCAAGCAAGGTGAGCATGGTCTTGACGAAGTTCTTGCCGAAGGGGCTGTAGATCCAGGCCGTGCGCAGGATGGCATGGTTGTCCGTTGCCGCCGCGACCGCCCGCTCGCCGGCAAGCTTGCTGGCGCCATAGGCCGAAATCGGGCCGGTCGGATCGTCCTCGCGATAGGGCCGATCGAGCCCGCCGTCGAAGACATAGTCGGTCACGATAAATCTCAAGGGCGTGAAGGGCAATCCTGGCGGCCGTGATCGCGAAGGTGCGGAGGATGAGCGGACGAGGCACACGCGCCCGGATTGGCGGTTCTGACCATCGGTCTCAACTCATATCCCCCTTTCGCCCTGCGGCGCTATCATGAGCTGCCTTCTCGCGACAGCGAAACGCCCGAACCGCGGCGAAACAAAGACCTCTTATGGTTAGGCGCTGGAACCTGCGGTTCGGGAGAAAGCGGTCGTGACGGCGCTTACGCTCTTTCGAGCGCGACCGCGATGCCCTGACCGACGCCGATGCACATGGTGGCCAGCGCGCGCTTCTTAGCCGTGAGCGACAGTTCGAGCGCGGCGGTGCCGGTGATGCGGGCGCCGGACATGCCGAGCGGGTGGCCGAGCGCGATCGCCCCGCCATTCGGGTTCACATGCGCGCCGTCCTCGGCGATGCCGAGCTCGCGCAGCACCGCGATGCCCTGCGAGGCGAAGGCCTCATTCAATTCGACGATGTCGAAATCGGTGGGCTTGAGGCCCAGCCGCTCGCAGAGCTTGCGCGTCGCCGGGATCGGGCCGAGACCCATCACCCGCGGCGCGATGCCGCCGGTCGCCCCGCCCAGAATGCGCGCGATCGGCGTCAGCCCGTATTTCGTGGCCGCCTTCTCCGAGGCGATGATCAGCGCCGCGGCGCCGTCATTGACGCCGGACGCATTGCCGGCGGTGACCGTGCCGCCTTCCCGGCGGAACGGCGTGCCGAGCTTGGCGAGCTTCTCCAAAGTGGTGTCGCCGCGCGGATGCTCGTCGATCTCGACACGAACGGGGTCGCCCTTGCGCTGCGGGATCAGGACCGGGACGATCTCCTTGGCGAGGCGGCCGTTCTGCTGGGCGGCGACGGCCTTCAATTGCGAGCGCAATGCGAAGGCGTCCTGGTCGGCGCGGCTGACATGGCAGTCGGCCGCGACGTTCTCGCCGGTCTCCGGCATCGAGTCGACGCCGTATTGCGCCTTCATCAGCGGATTGACGAAGCGCCAGCCGATCGTGGTGTCGTGGATCTCGGCATGGCGGGAGAAGGCGCTGTCGGCCTTGGGCATGACGAAGGGCGCGCGCGACATGCTCTCGACACCGCCGGCGATCATCAACTCGGCCTCGCCGGCCTTGATCGCGCGCGCCGCGGCGATGACAGCATCCATCCCCGAGCCGCAGAGCCGGTTGATCGTCGTGCCCGGCACCTCCTTGGGCAGGCCGGCGAGCAGCAGCGACATGCGCGCGACATTGCGGTTGTCCTCGCCCGCCTGGTTGGCGCAGCCATAGATCACGTCGTCGACCGCACCGAAATCCACCCCCGGATGGCGCTCGACCAGCGCCTTCAGCGGCACGGCGCCGAGATCGTCCGCCCGAACCGACGACAGCGAGCCGCCGAAACGCCCGATCGGCGTGCGGACATAGGCGCAGATGAAGGCTTCGGTCATATCGCGGGTCCTACGGTCTGGAAGGCAATGCGGATCGTCTCAGATACGATAGAATTCCCGATACCACGCGACGAAGCGAGCGATTCCTGTCTCGATCGGCGTGTCCGGGCGGAAATCGACATTGGCGGTCAGGTCCGCCACATCGGCATAGGTCGCGGGAACGTCGCCGGGCTGGGCGGGCAGGTGGCGCTTGATCGCCTTGCGGCCGCAGGCATCCTCGATCGCAGCGATGAAACGATCGAGCCGGACCGGCGTATGGTTCCCGATATTGTAGAGGCGCCACGGCGCTGTCGACGTCGCCGGATCGGACGCACCTCCCGTTTGCGCGCTTGTCCGCGGAGGTTTCCCGGCCAGCCTGACGATCGCTTCGCGGATATCGTCGACATAGGTGAAATCGCGGCTCATCGCGGCCTCGTCATAAACGTCGATGGGCCGGCCTTCGAGGATCGCCTTGGTGAACTTGAAATAGGCCATGTCCGGCCGGCCCCAGGGGCCATAGACCGTGAAGAAGCGCAGGCCCGTCGTCGGGATGCCGTAGAGATGGGCATAGGAATGCGCCATCAACTCGTTGGCGCGCTTCGTCGCGGCATAGAGCGAGACCGGATGGTCGGCGCCGTCATGCTCGCTGAACGGCACCTTCGCATTGGCACCGTAGACCGAGCTCGACGAGGCATAGACGAGATGGTCGACCGGGTTGTGCCGGCAGGCTTCGAGGATCGAGAGGAAGCCGTCCAGATTCGAAGAGGCATAGGCGCGCGGGTTCTCCAGCGAGTAGCGCACGCCCGCCTGCGCCGCGAGATGGATCACCACCTGCGGGCGGAAGCCGGAGAAAGCAGCCTGCACGGCGTCATAGTCGGCGATGTCGATCTGCTCGAAGTGAAAGCCGTTGCGCGACAGGAGCCGGTCCAGCCGGGCCTGCTTCAGAGCCGGATCGTAATAGGGCGTCAGATTGTCGATGCCGAGAACCTGCGCTCCGGCAGCGAGCAGGGCCTGCGTGACATGGAAGCCGACGAAGCCGGCGGTGCCGGTCAGGAGTACACGTTGGAAGAAAGTGTCGTGCATGCTTCGTCCTCGCCAATGCCGATCCGCGGATGGCCGGTGGTCTGCGAAAGCGGTGTGCCGCTGGTTCAGTGCGCTCTGGTGTGCGCTGCGGCGAAGTCCAGGTTCTCCTGCATCAGCCGCTCGGCGGCAGGAAGATCGTGGGCTTCGACATAAACGCGCAGCTCCGGCGCATTGCCCGAGGCGCGGAAATGGACGGTGGAGCCGCTGCCCAAGGTTAGCCGCAATCCGTCGCGCCGGTCGCGAGCCGCGACGCCGCCATGGGCCGCGAACGCCTCGTTGCGGAAAGCCGCATCATCGGCGTCGAGGCGCGCGATGAGGGCGGCCGTCCGATCCTGCGGAATCTCCTGCAGGCGGTTCGACAGGGCTATGGCGAAGCGCGCGTCGTCGGCGATCTCGCTCAGCTTCCGCCCCTCTTCCCGCGAAAGAGCGAGCGTCGCCAGGATCGGCAGCAAGGCGTCCCGTGTCGGCAGCGCCGGCAGCACCGTGCCGTCCCTCTCGACATCCGAGCCGAGCAACACGCCGCCATTGGCTTCGAAGCCGATGACGATCCGCGCATTGCCGTTCTTCGCTTCCTCCATGCTGGCGATGACGTAAGGCGAACCGACCTTCGTCCGGATCACGCGCTGAAACAGGCCGGCGCGGTCCAGGGCCGAATTCGACGTCACGGGCGTGACGATCGTGTCGGCCCCGAGGAAGCGGGCGGTCAGCGCGCCGACCAGATCGCCGCGCAGGAAACGGCCGGCTTCGTCGGCGACGAGCGGTCGATCGGCGTCGCCGTCTGTCGAGACGATCGCATCGAGATCACGCTGCTCGGCCCAGCCCTTCGCCAGTTCCTCGTCCTCGGCGCGCAGCGCTTCGGTATCGACCGGAATGAACCGGTCGCTGCGGCCGAGGCTGACCGGCTCGGCACCGAGCGCCGCCAGAACCTGGCAGATCAGGTCGCGGCCGACCGAGGAATGCTCGTAGACACCGACCGTCAGCCCTTCCAGGGAGCGGCCGAAAAACGCGGTATAGCGAGCGCGGTAGCCACTCAGGACATCGCGCGTCTGCGGCGCGACCGTGGCCTCGGGCACTTCCGTCAGAGTGAGCCTGGCATGCTCGGCCAGGATGCGCTGCTCGTCGGACTTATCGATCTCGCCCTGGGCGCGGTAAAACTTCAACCCGTTGCGGTCGTCCGGAATGTGACTGCCCGTGACCATAATGGCGGCGCTGCCGGCGCTCATCGCCGCCAGGGCCAGGGCAGGCGTGGGCACGGCGCCGCAGTCGATCGGGACGAGACCCGCATCGGCGACGGCCTGTGCGCATTGCGACGCGATCAGCGGGCTGGATGAGCGCAGATCGTGCCCGATCAGCACATCGCCCGCGACGCCATCCTCGCGCAGCATGGCGCAGAAGGCGCGGACATGGCTGTAGGTCGGAAGGCCGAGGAGCTCGGTGACGAGGCCGCGCAGGCCGGAGGTGCCGAATTTCAGGCTGGTCATCGCTGGGCCGTATCAAGGGGCTGGTGTTCGCAGGTGCAAAATAGACTGCAACCTTCCTGGATGTCACGTCCCGGCCCTGGGCTTGTTCGTTACCTGCCCGATCGATATTCCGGTTTCGGAAATGGTTTCAAATGGCTGCTGCCGACATAGGCCATGATGGCTGTGGCAGAGGCACATGGCGGAGTCGAAACCCGGCTCGTTTCGATCGAGCCGGGTCATGTCGATTGAACCCGTGCGACGGCGGTACGGTCAGAAGACCGGGGCCTTAACAAGCGCCTGTGCCTCGTCGGCATAGCCGGGCGGCTCCGAGCCTATGCGCAGTTGTGCAAGGCCGGCGTGCGGGGAGCTTGTTGATGATCTGTGCTCGATCTGAGTCTCAGTCAGGGGCTTATCCTAGGTTGCGGTGCGGGCGGCTGGAGTAACCATTTTGAAAGCAAACGCTTGATTCAGCAGGCGCCTACGGCTCCATTCGTTTCATGAAAAACTCTTCGTTCTGGACAGCCCCGGCCGGCGACTACAAGGGGCCACCCTATTGGACAAACCCGATCGTCTCCGTCACGGTCGGGGTTGTCGCAGCGATCGTCTTCATTCCGCTGACGATCGCGTTCGCGATCGCCGATCTGTCGATGCGGCTGCGCCAAACATCTTCTTCGGCGACTCGCTAGCTCGATATTTAGAGGCTTTCACTCCTGCGACGGGTGAGGGGTTCAGAAGACCAGGGCGTTGACAAGCGCTTGTGCCTCGTCGGCATAGCCGGGCTCGGTTTCATGGATGGCGTCGCGCATCAGGCCGAGCGCATTGGCACTGGCATAGCTGACGAAGCGAGCCGCGTGGTCGATGATCATGCAACCCTGCAAGGCGCCGAGGCCGATCAGGGCCTGCCGATAGGCCTCCCGCTGCGCATCCGTGCCATATCCTCCCGTATTGCCGAAGGTCGCGACCTCCAGCACCACATCGGCTCCGGTGGCCTTTGCCTTGGTAACGATGTCGAGGATATTGGCGGTATAGGTCGCGACGTCGACGCTCGTGTTGAGATCGTTCGAGCCGAGCTGGATCACGACGAGATCCGGGGCGACGACGGCCAGCGTGTTGGCTGCGCTCCAGACCCCGGCCGCAGAGGTGTGATAGGCTGAAACCGTGCCGAAAGCGCCGGCATTGAGCAGGTCGACAGCGGGAACGGTGCTGTCCTGTGCGACCAGGCCCATCAGGGAGAAGTAGCCGCCGCCGGTGCGCTGGACATTGACCGCATGAGTGCCACGGACCGGCGTCGCCACGACCTTGCCGATCGTCTCGCCGCCGGCGTTGCCGTTCAGCGTCGCGAGGACGGTGGGGTCGGCGTCCACCGTGAGCGTGGCCTGCCCGTCGCCGGCGTGAAGTTTGAAATACGCCTCTATCCGGTCGATCTGGCCTTCGGGAGTGAAGGTCAGCGGGCTCGTGTTGAGCGTCGCCCACATGACGCCGCCCAGCGTTTGGCTGCCGCCGGTCCAGCCCGACATGCCCGACAGGCGCAGATCATAGGCCTGCTTGATGGCTGGCGACGAGAAGGTCGACGAGGCCAGAAAGGACTGGCGGCTGGCCGGAATGCCTGCCGCGTTGAGGAGCTTGGCTACATAGGCGATCTTGGATCGGGGCTCAGCGGCCGTGGTCCAGGTATTCGCGGATGTGGTTCCAGCGCCCGCGCCCACCGTCTTGCTGTCGCCAATGAAAACGACACGCGCCCGACCGAGGCCTGCGCGAACTTTTGCGAGCGCCGAATGCCACCGGCGCAGATTGGCGGGTTTGCGGAAATAGGCCGGCGCGCCCAGCGGGGGCAGGACCGTCGGCAGCGCTGCTGCCATCAGAGGCGTGCGGGTGTTGAAATCTCCGTTCATGCCGGCACCTCACGCGTAGAAGGCGAGAGAACCCTTGCAGGCGTATGGCGCCCGCAGGATCAGATGAGTCGGGACGGTCGTACCGTCAGAGAGCGTTCCCGGGATGCGGCGGGCTGCCGGGTTCAGTTCGCTGCCGGATCCGTCGCTCGTCGTGGCACCGGGCAGGGCGAAGCTCGTCGAGCCGGTGCCGGGCTTGGCACGGAAGTCGCCGTCCATGGCGAACAGGACGAATTGGGCACCTGCCGGAAGCGCGACGCGCAAGAGTGTGTCGGCCGGGAGGACGATATCCTCGACGTAATCCGCCCAGGTCGGCGCCATCGACAGGCGCGAGGAGCTCAAAGGAAAGGTTTCGTAGAGATCGCGCATTGGCCTCACTCCATGGAAGGGAGGCGCAAAATAAGGCACGCCGGGATGCCGGGGATAAGTTCGGGGATGCCCTCCGCGAGGCGTCAGCTTTCGCGGAAGGCGCGCCTGATCTGGTCCGCCAGGGGGCTGGTGAGATAGGAGATCACCGAGCGATCCCCCGTCTGGATGAAGGCTTCAACCGGCATCCCGGAAACGAGCTTGTGATGTCCCAGGCGCGCTTGCGCATCGGCACCGAGGCGGATGCGCGCGGTGTAGAAGCTCATGCCGCTGCGCTCGTCGCGCGTGACATCCGCGCCGATCCGGACGAGTTCGCCCTCGAGCTCGGGCGTCGTACGCTGGTTGAACGCGGCGATTCGCACGAAGACGCGCTGGTCGGGATGAAGATGGCTCACCTCGCGGGGCGAAATCTGCACGTCGACGGCCATGGCGTCGCTGTCGGGGACGATCGACATGATCGCTTCGCCGGGAGTGACGACGCCCCCGACCGTGAAGACCGACAGATCGTGGACGATGCCGTCCTGCGGCGCGCGCAAATCGACCCGCGCCAGCTGGTCCCGGGCGGTGATACCGCGCTCGACGAGTTCGGCGGTCTTGTCCTGGAGTTCGCGCAGCTCCCTTGCGACTTCGCTCCGGAGATCCTGCTCGATCTGCAGGATCTGGAGGTTGATCTCGTTGACCTTTCCGGCGGCTGAAGCCGTGGCGGACATGAGCAGCCCTCGCTCGCCCGCCAGCCGCGCCGCGTCGCGCTCGAGGGCGTTGACGCGCGTGACCGGCAGCAGGTTCTTGGCGTAGAGATCCCGAACGCCCGTCAGCTCCGTCTTGATCAGCGCGATCTCGCTCTCCTTGGCCTGGCGCTGTTCGTTCTGGCCGAGAATCTCGTTTTCGAGTTGCTTGATACGCTCCTTCAGCTGCGCGACCTGACCGTCCCGCGCGGCCTTGCGCAAGGCGAAGAGGCGCTCCTCTCTGGCGACCAGTGCCGCACGTCCTTCATCGAGCGGGCTATCGCGGAAGCGGGCGGGAAGCGCGCCGGCATCGAGACCGTCCCGCTCGGCGATGAGGCGGGTCTCCCTGGTGGCGAGCTGGTCGAGAGAGTTCTCGATGATCGTCAGATTGGCGCGCGGCACCGTCGGGTCGAGCTTGAGAAGGATATCCCCCGCATTGACCTTCTGGCCTTCCCGCACCGCGATGGCGCTGATCACGCCGCCGCTGGGATGCTGGACCTTCTTCACATGGGTCTCGACGACGATCCGGCCCGATGCGACGACGGCACCGGCAATTTCGGTCGCGAATGCCCAGCCGCCGAGGCCGAAGACAAGCACTCCCGTCAACAGATAGCCGAGCCGCAGATAGCGCCGGACCGCATCCGCCGGATCAGAAGCTTCGTGCAATCGCATGGGTCACACCGCCAGACGGGAGAAATCGGCAGGGGGATGGCGCTGGGCCTCGGCCCGTCCGGTGACAGCGGCGAGAACCTCGTCGCGCGGGCCGATGACCTGCGCGCGGCCATTCGCCATCATCAGCAGGAGATCGCAGGCGGAAATCGCGGCCGGACGATGCGCGACGACGATGGCGATGCCGCCACGAGCCTTGATGCCGCTGATCGCCTGCTTCAAAGCGAGGTCACCCTCCTGATCGAGATTCGAATTCGGCTCGTCGAGAACGACGAGGAAGGGGGCGCCGTAGAGCGCGCGCGCGAGCGCGATCCGCTGGCGTTGGCCGGCGGAAAGCGGGTTTCCGCCGTCGCTGATCACCGTGTCGTAACCGTTGGGCAGCCGCAGGACGAGATCATGCACGCCAGCTGCGCGCGCTGCCGCGATCACCGCGTCGGGGGGGGCATCGGCCGCAAAGCGCGCGATGTTCTCGGCGACCGTGCCGGCGAAGAGCTCGCTCTCCTGCGGCATGTAGCCGATATGGGCGCCGAGCACTTCAGAAGGCCACTGGTCGAGCGCTGCCCCATCGAGACGGACCGCCCCTTTCGCCGGCGGCCAGATGCCGACCAGGGCGCATACCAGCGAGGATTTTCCGGATGCGCTACGACCGATCACGCCGAGCGCGGTGCCCGCTCCCAGTGTGAAGGAAATGTCGAAGACGTTGGCGGAGCCGGCGCCTGGCGGAACGAGCGTGAGGTGCTCCACCGCAAGCGACTGGCGCGGCGCCGGCAGCGCCATCGAGGCGGGCGGCTCGGCGCTTAGCGTGGTGTGAATGCGGCGCCAGGCCGATTCTGCGGCGACGAAACCTTTCCAGTGCCCGATGATGGCCTCGACGGGCGCGAGCGCGCGAGAGACCAGGATCGAACCGGCGATGATGATGCCTCCCGTCGCTTCCTGCCGGATGACGAGCCAAGCACCGAGCGCCAGCACCATCGACTGCAGGGCGGTGCGGAAGACTTTCGAGAAGGCGCCGTAACCGGCGACGACATCGGAGGCGCGCCCGCTGGCGGCGAGGTAGTCGTGGTTCGCCCGCTGCCAGCGCCGCCCCATCGCCTCGCGCATGCCTAGCGCATGGATCGCCTCGGCGTTGCGGCGAGACGATTCGGCGGCTTGGGCGCGCTGCATCGCATGGCCGTTGCTCGCCTGCGTTGCTTGCCGGGCACCACGATCGGTCAGCAGCGTCAGCGCCACCAGGATCGCGGCGCCCGCGACCGCTGCCAATCCGATCCAAGGATGAAACAGGAAGCAGATCAGGAGATAGATCGGAATCCAGGGAAGATCGAGGAATCCAACGGGGCCGCCGCTCCAGAGAAACTGCCTGACCTGATCGAGATCGCGCGTGGGCTGCTGTGGATCGACGCCGCGCCGGCGGACGGCCAGGTCGAGGCCCGCACGGTAGGCGAGCCCGGATAGTCGTGCATCGATCAGAGCGCCGATGCGCACGAAGACCCGGCTACGGATCATGTCGAGCAGCCCCTGGAACGCATAGATCACCAGCACGATGACGCAGAGCGCCCCGAGCGTAGGCATGCTGCGGCTTGGGATCACGCGATCATAGACCTCGAGCATGAAGAACGATGACGTCAGGTAGAGCAGGTTGATGATGGCGCTGAGGGCGGCGACGCCGAGCAGGGCGCGCTTGCACTCGCCCAAGGCCTGCAAGGGCGACGGTGGGTTCTTCGGCGCGAATTCGCGCTCGATCCTGTTCCTTAGTTCGGTAACCGCGCTTTGACTCACTATGACGACCTCCGCCGTCGACCATGGAGCGCGGCGACGGCGCGTTATTATGATCTATCGAGTCACCAGAGTTTTAACGCCACAGGCCTTATACGAACCGCGCGCCGCGATCGCAGGATCGGGTGGGGCGTTCCGGCGCGGCGAATGCGGATTGCCGGGGCGGAGTGATGCGCAAGGAGCGGCCCAGGATGAACAGGCGGCATCTGCTCAAGCTCGCCGCCGGCATGGCCTTGGCGGCATTCGGCGGGATCGGCTATGGGTTCGCCTGGGAGCCGCAGCGCCTGCGGGTGGCGCGCTATTCCGTCGTGCCGCTGGCGGGATGGCGTGGAGCGCGGCCCCTGCGTATCGCCGCGCTGTCCGACCTGCATGTCGGCGGGCCGACGATCCCGCTGGCACGGGTAGCGGATATCGTGGCTGCAATGGAAGCGCTCGATGCCGATCTCGTTCTGCTGCTCGGCGATTTCATTGCCAGCCGCAAGCCGCGCCTGACCGATCCGCCTCTCGACGCCTGGACGTCGCAGCTTGCGAAAATCCGCTCCCGGTACGGCATCTTCGCGATCCTCGGCAATCACGACTGGTGGCATGATCCAGAGGCGCTGCTGGCGCGCCGCGGGCCGACAATCGTGGAGCGAGCCTTGGAGGAGGCCGGAATCCAGGTTCTGAACAATCGCGCCGTGCGTATCGAGACGGCGGGCGCGCCGCTTTGGCTCGGCGGCCTGGGCGATCAGGTCGCCTTCGACACGGAAGGTTCGCGCCATCCCGGAGGCGCGGATGATCTGCCGGCGCTCTTGCGGCAGATCCCGGATGACGGGAATCCCGCCATCATCATGGCGCACGAGCCCGATATCTTCGTTCAGGTGCCGGATCGGATCGCGTTGACCTTGTCAGGCCATACCCATGGCGGACAGCTCAGGTTTTTCGGCTATTCGCCCTTCGTGCCGTCCCGCTACGGCAACCGTTTCGCCTATGGCCAGGTCCGCGAGAAGGGCAGGGATCTGATCGTGTCCGGCGGCCTCGGGACCAGCCGCATCCCCATGCGCCTCGGGGTTCCCCCCGAAATCCTGCTCGTGGAGTTCGGCGCCGGCGGAGAGCGCGCAAACGCCGCCTGACGATCGGGAGCGGCGCGCGATCTCCGCCCGGCCTCCCGGTGATGTGCCCGATCGGCGAACTTACGCCCGGGCGTAGAGATTCTCGATGCGCACGATGTCGTCCTCGCCGGTATAGGAGGCGACCTGGACCTCGATGAGCTCCAGCGGGATATTGCCGGGATCGGCGAGGCCCGGTTCGAGGATCGGGATTTCGCCGCGCCTCAGCGACGCGATCTTGCCTTCGTGCTTGTCAACACAGACGACATCGTGTCCGCAATCGGCGAAGCATGCCCCCGAAACCAGGCCGACATATCCCGATCCCACCATCACGATCTTCATCGAGCGTACCCAGCTCTTTTTGCTGGTGCGAAGCGCCACAGCCCGCTTGGCTGCGCAAGGCGAGCCTCGGCAAAAATCGGGATGTTGCGAAACGGGCTCTGGCGGATTAGGAAGCCGGGCCGGGATCCAGCTTCTTCGCGCAGCGCCGGCCGTCGCTCAAACGAACAGGAAATCCGCAGCGGTCACATGCGCCGCTCCGATGCCCTTCAGCAGAATCGAGTCGTGGTCGTTGAAGGCGACGAACGTGTCCGAGCCGACCTTGGTGATCTGCAGGGAATCGAAGTTTGCAGCGATGCTCTTCGAAACCTGGATCGCATCGTGATTCGATTGCGTCTCGTCTGCGTGGAAATTCACCATCGTGTCGTTGCCTCCCGTGAAGACGAAGGCACCCTGTCCGAACATCTGCACCATGTCGTCGCCATGACCTCCGGTCAGCGTCACCCCGCTCGTCTGGGCGTAGAGCTTGTGGGTCCCGTCGGGGTTGCTGACGTCGGTAATGGTCAGCTTGCCGGAGGTGTCATAGATCTCATGCTGCACGGCACCGGGCTGGCCCGCGAGCGCGAACTTGAAGACATCCTTCGAGGCGTCGGGGTGAGCGACCGTCTCCATGGTCCGGGTGCCGGTCGCGTCGTAATTCGTCGTCGTGCGCGTCCCGTCGCTACCCAAGGTCCAATGATAGTCGGGTGAGCCATCGGCGTGGGAGCGGATCACCTCGTACACCTTGCCCGAGGCATCAGTCTTCTGGGTTTCCGTAACGTAGCTCTGGCCCTGGATACCGTAAGAGGTGTTGTAGCCGGTCTTGTCGGGGTTGGTCACGAAAAGCCGGGTCTGGGCGCCGTCAGTATAGAGCTTCGTCTCGACATAGCCGCTGGTTTCCTGATGCGTGGTCCTGGTGACGGCCCCTCCGGCATCGTACCAGCTCATGTCACTGGATTTGTCGACGTGGTTGACCAGCGTCGTCGTATGGACGCCGCCGACATAGTCCTTGATGGTCGTCTCTCCGCTGGCTGATTGCATGATCTGGCGGCTCAGGTTGCCCGAAGCGGCATCGAAGAGCTCGGTCGCCCGGTCGCCATCGGCCTCGACGATGACCGTGTTCAGCTTGTGACCGGTCGCGTCATAGACCGTGGTGATCTTCGAGCCGTCCGCCTGGGTGACGGCATGATAGTCGAGCGTGCCGTCGCTGTGGGAGCGGATCACCTCGTAGACCTTGCCCGAGGCATCGGTCTTCTGGGTCTCGGTGACGTAGCTCTGGCCCTTGATACCGTAGGTGGTGTTGTAGCCGCT
The DNA here is from genome assembly GCF_016428755.1 of Allobosea sp. ASV33. Lineage (GTDB taxonomy): Bacteria > Pseudomonadota > Alphaproteobacteria > Rhizobiales > Beijerinckiaceae > Allobosea. Next base: position 23,079 of record NZ_JAELTI010000042.1, on the reverse strand, counting down.
CTTGTCGGGGTTGGTCACAGTCAGCCGCGTCTGCACGCCACTGGTGTAGAGCTTGGTCTCGACATAGCCGTTGGCTTCCTGATGCGTCGTCTGCGTGGCGAGGCCCTTGGCATCGTACCAGGTCATGTCGCTCGACTTGTCGGCATGGGCGACGGAAACGCTGCTGAGGATGCCGCCGGCATATTCCTTCGTCGTGAAGTCGCCGGCCTTGTCCTGGCGAACCTGCTTGGTCAGCACCCCGCTCGCGAGGTCGAAGAAGTCGGTCGAGCGGTCGCCATTGGCGGCGACGGTGACGCTGTTCAGCTTGTGGCCGGCGGCATCGTAGACGGTGGTGATCTTCGTGCCGTCGGGTTTGGTGATCGCGTCATAGTCGAGCGATCCGTCGGCATGGGTGCGGACCACCTCGTAGACCTTGCCGGTGGTGTCGACCTTCTGGGTCTCGGTGACGTAGCTCTGGCCCTTGATGCCGTAGGTGGTGTTGTAGCCGCTCTTGTCGGGGTTGGTCACGAAGAGCCGGGTCTGGACGCCATCGGTGTAAAGCCTGGTCTCGACATAACCGTTGGCTTCCTGGTGAGTCGTCTTGGTGACGACACCCTTGGCATCGTACCAGGCCATGTCGTTCGACTTGTCGGCATGAGCGACGGTCATGCTGCTGAGGACGCCGCCGGCATATTCCTTCGTCGTGAAGTCGCCGGCCTTGTTCTGGAAGACCTGTCGGGTCAGCACGCTACTCGCGGGGTCGAAGAAGTCGGTCGAGCGGTCGCCATTGGCGGCGACGGTGACGCTGTTCAGCTTGTGGCCGGTGGCGTCGTAGACGGTGGTGATCTTCGTGCCGTCGGGTTTGGTCACCGAATGATAGTCGAGCGATCCGTCGGCATGGGAGCGGAGCACCTCGTAGACCTTGCCGGTGGTGTCGACCTTCTGGGTCTCGGTGACGTAGCTCTGGCCCTTGATGCCGTAGGTGGTGTTGTAGCCGCTGTTGTCGGCATTGGTCACGAAGAGCCGGGTCTGGACGCCGTCGACATAGAGCTTCGATGTGACAGAGCCATCCGGTGCCCAATCCTTGATGGTCGCAGCCTTGCCGCCGGCATCGTACCAGGTCACGATCTTGTGCCCGCCGGTGTAGAGTTCCGTATAGACTTTCGAATTGTCCGCGCGCAGTCGCTCGAAGGCTACGAGCTTGCCGCCGGCATCATAGGAAGCGTGCTCCGAGCTGTAGTCGGCGCCTTTGAGGCCGTAATTGTAGACTTCCTTCGAGCCGTCGACATGCTTGATCTGCTCGTTGACCTTCACCCCGTTGGTGTAGTTCGCGTTCTGGATCGACCCGTCGGCATATTTCGTCTGCTCGGTGAACACGATGCCATTCTTCAGGCCTTTGTCGGCTGTCGAGAATAGATGGCCGGAGCTATCATAGGTCTCGATCTTCTGCCAGGTCGGCGCGGTCTGGGTGATCGAGAATTGATAATCGCCGGCGATCTTCGACAGGGCATTCTGATAATGGTCGAGGATGTAGACCAACGTCGCCTTCGAGGACACGGGAATGACCGGCCCGTCCGTCAGGGTGATCTTCTGCAGCGTCGTCGAGACGTCTAGGGTCGCGAGTTCCGCGATGATGGCGGCTCCGCCGGCGATCACCACAGGTTCGGTGACAACGGGTTGCTCCACGCGCGGGCCGGGGCCGCCGATCTCCACGATCAGCGGATGATCGCTGATCGGCAGCACTACCTGCCCGACATTCTCATAGACCGCGACGGGGCTCGAGCCCTGCAGGGGATCATAGACATAGACCTTGGCCTGCACCATGCCGAACTGCACGGTCACGGGGATCGTGGCGTTCAAGATATCCTTGTCGCTGGCGTCGTCCCACACCTTGGGCGCGGACCAGATCACGAGATCGTAGGCGCCGTTGCTCTTGGCGAGCATCATGGCGTCGCCAGTGGTGGGCAGGCCGGAGATCGCGTAGCTCAGGTGACCGTCGGGTTGCGCGCCGCCCTTGCCGTCATCGGCGAGCACATAGGTCAGGTTATGGATCGCCGTTGCAGCCAGCTTCGGCGATCCATCGACGTCGAACAGCCCGAAATGGGCTTCTTTGTCCTGCATCGCCGGGTCAGAGCCGCGATCGAACAGCTCGTACAGATAGGTTTTCTCCACCCCGCTCTTGAAGGCCGAGACCACGGTGTTCAGCATGGACTTGGCCTGTGCGGCCTCGCTGGCGCCGACTTCCGGCGTGCTGGCGCGGGTCGTGTAGCCCGTCTCGGTGATGACGGTGGGCGCATCGCCCGCGCTCGGCCTTGCGACGCCGAGAGACGTCGAAAGCGAGGCCGATACCGTCGAATTCGTGCTCACATAGGCGTGCGCGTTGGCATAGTCCGACCAAGCCGACATGTCGCCGAGCGCTGCATAATCTGCCGCGCTGTTGTGGCCCAGCGTGAGATTGTAGACCGGGATATCCTTGAGGGTGCCGTTGGCCTTCAGCGTTTCGTAGAAATCGCGCTGGAACTGGCCAGCCGCAGCCATGCTCGACGAACCGTTATAGCTGAACTTCTGGATATTCGCCTCGTTGAGGCCCTCGACCGCGACGATGCTGCCGGGATGGGCTTTCTCGAAATCCTGAAGCGCTGTCACATACGCCTTGAGCGCAGCCGTGCCGCCGGCCGGCGTGCTGGACGACACCACGAAGTCGAACTTGTAGCCCGCTTCGGCAAGAGCGGAGACGACTGGCGAGGCCTGGGGCAGCGAGGACAAGGCGTCGCGCATCGTCGTCACGCCGAGGTAATCCATGCTACGGCTGACGAGCGCGGAATTGTCGTAACCGACCCAACCGAAGCCGACATGCCCGTTCACGGCGATGGAGCCGACGAACTGGCTGGCCGACAGGACCGGCGCATCCGAAGACGAAAATGTCATGAGGTCCCAAGTTTTTGCTGGAGTTGGGACGAAGGGTAGAGAGACTTCGTGGGGATCGGGTTGAATGGATCGACCGCATTTGAGCGATCGGTGCCGTGCCCGCGCCGGCTGCCCGTGACCGCTGCGCCGGAGCGCAGGTATGGTCGCATGACCGCCGGGTCGTTGGGCCCGCTCGCGCGCGTCAGCGCATGAAGATCGGGCGGCTTTCGTCGATGAGGCAAGGATGGTCCAGATCGCTGCGAAGCTTCTGAAGTTCGTAAGCGATCGCCGCTCTTTGTGTCCTCTGCAACGGGCACAGCTTCGCCAGCAGAGCTTCGCGCCGGGTGGCCGGGATCTTCACGAGAACGGCCGCGACGGCAGGATTGAGGTCCGCGGCAACGAGATCGTCGAAATCATTGAGCGCGGCCTTGCGGAGCGTTTCCGGCAGGCCGTTCCAGGCCGCAAGTGCGGCCGGCAGCCGCAGCATCTGCAGCCAAGCCTCGTGCGGCGCATTGCGATAGGCCGCCGTCAGCCGGGCGATGGCGGAAGGGCCGAGCCCGTCCTGGCGGATCGAGACGAGATAGAGAGCGAACCATGCGAGCGAATCCGAAGGCGTGCAGCGCAGTCGCGCCAGGGCCGCTTCGTTCAATCCCGCGAGCACATCGTCAGACCGGCTGCCGCCGGCCCAGGCCAGGTTGGCCGAGCGATCAAACAGCGCGAGATGTAGCAAGAGAACGCTCTGCCGCTCGCCGGCGCAGGACAGCGGCTCGACCTTCGCGAGCATCCCCTGCAACGCCGCGATCTCAAATGTCTGACCGACGCGGGCAGCCTGGGCCATGCCGAGCAGCCCGCGCGGCGGAAGATCGCGCAGGGCGAGGACTGCCCAGGCGGCAGCTGCGAGGCTCAAAGCCAGGCAGCACAATCGAAAGGCGACGAGGAAAACGGGCGGTTTCAGAGCAGGCTCCGCCCGATACCGGATCGCGCTTTGTCAGCTGTGCCGCGTGGAGCCGGACACCTTGCAGGCCAACGACAGATCCGCGTCGTGGCAGCGGGGCCGGCGGCGCTCATTTCTCCACGTAATAGCGGTTGTAGTAGGCGCCCTTATAGCCTTCGATGCGGCGCAGAGCACCGGTCTCGGCGCGGTTGAGCACGGCTCCGACGACTTTGTCGTAGACCTCGTCAGCGCCGCCGATCGACTCGATGACGGCACTGCGCCGAGTCTGCCCCCATTCGATGACATAGACCATGCCGTCGAGCAGGTGGTTGGTCGCCTTAGCATCCGTGACCGGCATCAACGGGGCGAGATCAATGAAGATGTAGTCGTAGCGCTCGCGCAGGTTGTGCAGTAGCTTCGCCATCGCATTGGAGGCCATCACATCGGCGGAGTTGATCATCCGTTGCGGGATCACGGCCGGCAATACGTGCAGTTTCGAGCTGCCGGCGGAGCACACGAACCGATCGCAATTGGCGGGATCGGCGAGGGCTTCGAGCAGGCCGACCTTGGCATCCGGCGCCAAGGTGCGCGTCAGGGAGCAGGTATGTAGGTCGCCGTCGATGACGATCGTGCGGTGTCCGGTCATTGCGACCAGATGGCCGAGATTGGCGGAGACCGTCGTCTTTCCTTCCTTGGGAAGGGAGGAGACGATGCCGATGACCTTCATCTGGCGGTTCATCTGCGCGACGTCGATGGAAACCTTGATGTTACGCAAGGTTTCAGCGTAGCGGGAGAACGGATTCTCGACCACGAAGTTCGACATCCGGCTGCGGCTGTTCGATCCGTCGCCGCCGCGTGGGTCGAGCGAGGCGGCGGCGGGCACCTTGGGCAGGATGCCGAGGCATTTCAGCCCGAGATTATCCTCGACATCGCCGGGAGTCCGAAACACGTCGTTCATGAGTTCCCGCGCGAATGCCGAGCCCGTTCCAAGAAGAAGCCCGATGACGCTGCCGACGGCGAGCAGGAGCAGCGTCTTCGGCGAACTCTTGCGATCGGGCGGAACCGCGGTCGTGATGATGCGCGCATCCGTGATCGGGAAGGTTTCCTGCTGGGTCGCCTGCTGGAGCTTCTCGAGGAAGTTGTTGTAGAGCGTGCGCGAGGTGTCGGCTGCGCTTTCGAGGTTGCGCAGTTCGACCTGGAGCTGGCTCGAGCTACTGGCCCTCTTCACCAGCGCGTCGAGGTCATTCTGGAGCGATTGCTCACGCGAACGCGCGATCTCGTAGTCGCTTTGGTAGGCATCGCTGATACGCTTCACTTCGTCCTGGATGGACTTGCGCAACTCGCCCATCCGGTTGGACAGATTGATCGCCGCCTGGTGGTTGGCGCCATAACGACCGGACCAGTCCGCATATTGGGCGGAAAGATCGAGATATTGCGCGCGCAGGCGGGTGATGACCGGGTTGTTCAGTGCGTCGCTGACGGTGGATTGCACCAAGTCCTTGTCGTTGACGACCTTGATACGATCGAGGCGGGCCTTGGCTTCGGCGGTCGCGGCTTTCGCCTGGGTGAGCTGGCTGGTGACGTCGGTCAGCTCCTGGTCGCTCATCAGACCGCGGCTCGTGCCGACGATGTTGTTCTGGGATTTGAAAGTCTGCACCGCGCGATCGGCGCGAGTGGCGGCATCGCGTAGCTCGACGCTGCGGGCTTGAAGCCACTGGCCCGCCCGCTTGGTCGATTCGTATTTCGCCTCGAGACCGCCGACGATATAGGCGTCGGCTATCGCATTCGCGATCAGGGCGGCCTTGCGTGCATCAAGCGCCGTGTAGCTGACCGAAAGCACATAGGTGGTTCCGACCCGGTCGACCTTGAGGTTGCGCTGCATCGCCTCCACGACCTTCTGGACGCGGCGCTCCTCGGAAGGCGGCCCATCGTCCGAAAACGAAAGGTAGGAGAGCAATGCGGCCAGCGGTCCGCGCGGCGGATTGAACTCGGGATCGGAGACCAGATTGTAGTTGCGGACGACTGCCGAAAGCAGGTTTTCGGACGTCAGCAGTTCCACCTGGCTGTCAACGATGCCGGTGTCGATGAGCGCCGAACCGACGATGTTCTGCTTCTCGAGCAGCTGGTTCTGGCGCGTATCCATCAGAATGCGCGCATTGGCGGTGAAGCGCGGCGACGCCGTCAGGACATAAGCCGCGACCAGCAACACGATAGCGCCGGCGATGCTGGCGATCAGGGGCCACTGACGGCGAAAAACGTCGAGGACCTGGCTGGGGGTCAGGATCGTCGGCAGGGCCGTCTGGGTGGCAGGACCCGCAGGTTGAAACGGCTCTCGCGGCTGGTACATCGTTTAGCTCTTGCCTCTCCTCGCCTCAGAAACTGGTCGACTACTGGATTTCGGGCTCGGAAAACGGGTCAGTCAGCTTTTCGCCGAACTCACCTTCGATCAGGGCGCTGCCCTGAGCCGGTTTCGGCTTCGTCACCTGGGGCAGCGTCACCGGCTGGACCTGTCGCATCGCCTGGAAGCCGCTCCCGACGTTGGAATCGTCCATTTTGCGAACATAGTCCGAGATGGCCACGGCGACCGACGGCCGGGTATTCGCACATTGCGCCGCCGCGCTGGCCAACCCCATGCCAATCGCTCGCCGCTGCGCCGTTCCTGCCGAGGCGATCATCTGCTTGACGGTGTCGAGCAATTCGGGGTCGCTCGCGACGAAGCTCGACACCAGGCCGCTGATCTTGGTGGAGTCGTTACGGATATCGTTGAGGAAACCCGTGGGGGCCTGTTTGAAGCGGTCCAGCTCGCTGCGGGGATTGCGCTTGCCGACGTTGACGCAGCTCTGCTCCGCAGCAAGCAATGTGACCGGCGAGGCAAGAACCCCCACCGCCAGCAAACTCGATACGATCTCAAAAGAGCTTATTCGCACGACAACCTTCTGCAGCCTCTATTATCTGCTGCTCCAGCAGCGCCACTCTATGGCATAGTTATGTCGCGGTGCAAAATAAATATCCTGGCGCGGAAGAGCGTCGAGTCCCAGTGCAGCGAGCCGCGCGGCAACGCACTGCTTACCAAGCTTGTATACCGGCTGGTCAGAGCTCCGCGTTATGACTGTGCCAGAAAATCGGGAAGCAGAAGATGGCCCAAATCTGGCTCAGTTATGACGAACTTGCCGAAACACTCGGATGCACGGCGCCCCAGGCGCGTCACGCCGCCATTCAGCATGGCTGGGCGCGGATGAAGGGCCGCAGCGGGACGTCTCATGTTCGATTGCCGAGCGAGATGACTGCGCGATATATGCTCCGGCAACTGGCGTTGGTGAAGGCGATGCTCGCCGAGGCGGACGGCTCGCGGGGCGAGATCACTCGCCCTCCGGGCTGGCTCGCGGCGGCCTAGTTGTTTCGTTCCGCAGTGCGATAGCGTGTCGTTATCGTCGTCGGAGAGGGACGCGCGAGGGGCAGGTTCCTCACGGGCGCGGCGCGATCACTCACGCCGTTCGAGCGGAGCTGCGGCGATCGTAGGCTTTGGTCGCGGAGTTCGCGCGGCGCTTCGGGCTCAACGAGCAGACCGTGAGGACGTGGCGGGCGACCGAAGGTGAGCCGATGGGCCCGAAGGAAAGCCGTAATTTCATTCTCTCCGCCATCGAGGTGTCGCGATCGTCGCTCTGGGTGCGCGGGCCCGCTTGCCGCTTGACGGCGTGTTTGTCACGCTGACGGGCGCCATCCCGCATCGACGCGCTCGCCACTGCAGCGCTGCCTTCAGCGTCACGAAATCTCTCGCTTACAAAAGGCCGATCGCGAAAATCTGAAGCGGTTCAAGGTCTACGAGATCGGCTCCCCCCATATCGACATCGCCGAGCTGCGCTATGAAGGCGGCAAGATCTGTCTGTTCGTGGCGGATGTCGCTGAAAAAATCGGCGTTGCCGCGGGTGTCATTCGCGGACCAACGGCCAGACGGAGCGAATGGCCAAACCATCCAGGACGCCACCGTCCGCGCCTTGCACGACGCCTCGATCAACGACCTGGGCGCCGCGTCTGGGACTGGTTGCTGGCCTATAATGACACCAACCAGATCAAGGTACTGAAGTTGCGGACTCCGCTCGAGGTCATCAGGCAAATCAGCGCCGAAGAGCTAGGGCTGTCCAGCCGTTGGCCAAACCATGGCATGCTGGGACTAAGCCACCTAGCACGTCTCTTGGCAGGCTCGAGGCATCGTCCCGGGCCGATAGGCAGTCGCTCAGCAATTCGGCGGTAAGGACGGCGCCCGCGCTTCACGTCCCGGGTCAGAGCCAGTCGCGCCGAGCCGCCTGCCGCCTTCGGTAGGATATGAAGGATCGAACCCCGTAGCCGGCCAGTGCGCCGAAGGCGACGATGATCAGGGTCGCAGGTTGGAGGGCCAAGGCGGTCAGCAGGCCGCCAAACAGCATTCCGCACAGAAACGTCAGCGCCGCGGAGATGCGCAGCGCTTTTCGTGCATCGTCGTTCGCCCACCGCGCGAGCCATCTCCGGGCTCCAGCAGCCAGCCATTCGCGAAACTGCTCCATGACGTCTGCTAGCAGCGCCGTCGGTCTCTGTGAAGCGCTTCCGCAGGAACCACGCAGCTATTCGCTGGGGATGCGGGCTGGCGCGGATCCCGATCCGCAAAAAATATCAGATTGTCGAGAGGGGTATTGTTTCGACGCTCTGTTTTCATTGCATTTTTAGGGATTTCAGTTTTTTCGGCGGCCGCGCAATTTTGCCTGTCTCCATGGTTAAAGACGTGTTAAGCGGTCGCGACGATTGCGCGATATCCGAAGAGACGCCTATGCAACCTGTCGGGAGCACGCTCAAGTTTGAAAAGACCGAGCGAAGCCGGCGCTTTTTCTCGCTGGGGTGGGCAGCCTTGAGCCCGATCGGCTGCTGCGCGGATGCATTGGTTCTGTTGTCTTCCGGCATTCTGGCGCCGTTCTTCTACAGCACATTGGTGGCAGGTGGTGATGCCGGGGCTGCCAGCAGCTTTTTCGGTTTCAGCCTCGTTTCGACGCTGATCTTCGTCGCGCTTTCCTATTTGACTGGAGCCTATGAGCCCCAAGCGGCACGCAGGCGGTATGGAGCCTGGAGCGGAGCGGTTGCCGCTCTCCGTCTCTGGATCGTCACTCTGAGTTTCATGGCGCTCTGCGCCTTCATGCTCAAGATGGGCGCTGATTTCTCGCGCGGGACCGTCGCGATCTACGCGACGACAGGCGGCGTCGCCCTCGCGGCGCTGCGGCGCTGGTGGCCGGAGCTCGTTCGCAGCGTCATCGATCGCGATCTGGTTTTCGTCACCAAGGTCTTCGTGCTGCGCATCGGTGGTAAGGCCGGGGCGGGCGATGCGGCGCGGCTGATGGATCTCGGAACGCGCGGTCTCCAGCCTTCCTACATCGACGACCTGCCGGCGCGGCCGAGCGAGGAGGAGTTGTCGCAGGCCGTTGCTCGCGCCGAGGCGCTGATGCGCCGGGGCGACATCCAAGAGATCATCGTCACGGCGACGGACGACGCCGTCTCGACGATGGATCCTGTTTTCGAAGCGCTGCGGGTGGTGCCCGTTCCGGTCCGGCTGATCCTGACGCCGCGCATGAACGCGATCTACGACCGCTCCATGACTCGCGCCGGTTCGCTTATCCTGGCCGAATACCAGCGCGCTCCCTTCGCCCCTTTCGAGCGCGCGTTGAAGCGCGCTCTCGACCTCATGGTCGCAAGTGCCGGCCTTCTCCTCCTCAGCCCCCTCTTCATCATGACGGCCGTCGCCGTGCGGCTCGACAGCGCGGGCCCCGTGCTTTTCCGTCAGCGGCGCAAGGGGTTCGGCGGGAAGACCTTCCATATCCTGAAGTTTCGCTCGATGACCGTCGCGGATAACGGCGCGGTCATTGAACAGGCCAAAAAGAACGATGCGCGCGTCACCCGCGTGGGCAAGCTGATCAGGCGAACGAGTATCGATGAGCTGCCGCAGCTTATCAACGTGCTGGCGGGGGATATGTCGATCGTCGGGCCGCGCCCGCATGCGGTCGCCCACGATGACTATTACGCGCGTTTTATCGAGACCTACGCATTCCGCCACCACGCTAAGCCAGGCCTCACAGGCTGGGCGCAAGTGAAGGGGCTGCGCGGGGAGACGCCGAAGATCGAAAACATGGAAGCCAGGATCGAGAAGGATCTTTGGTACATCAACAATTGGTCGATCTGGCTGGATATCTCGATCATCCTGCGCACGGTGTTGGTCGTGCTGCGCCAGAAGACGGCTTATTGACGGCTAGATGTTTCCGCGCGCCACCATCCGGCCGCTCAGAGCAGGCGCAAGCCGCAGTCTTCGATCACCAGACAGCTCAGGCGGCCCGTGACATAGGCGCCGGTGTCGATGTTCAGCTTGTTGCCGTCGAGCACGACCGTGTTCGTGGGCGTATGGCCATGAACGAGCACGACGCCCCTTTCGATCAGGGGATCCTCGGTGGCAGTTCGCGTCAGGGTAACGATGGCCTGGTCCTGCTCGGCGACCGGGGTGCCGGAGGCGATGCCTGCATGCGCGAAGAGATAGCCGCCGAGGCAAAATGTCAGGCCGAGCGTCGACAGGAAGTAGAAGTGCTCATTCGGCAAGACGTTCGCGAAGGCTTCCGAAACGGTCGTCAAGGCAGGGGGCGCCAGGTGCCACGGGACCGAGACGCCGTAGGACATCAAGGTCTCGCGGCCACCCACTTCGAACCAGGCCAGGCCTGTATGGGGGGCTTGGAGGAAGCGCAGTGCGTAGAGTTCATGGTTCCCGGCCAGACAGATTGTCGGAAGCTGTCGTTTCAGCATCAAGACAAGTTCGATGACCCCTGCCGAGTTCGGCCCGCGATCGATGTAGTCGCCGAGGAATACGGCCATCGGCATGCGGATCGGGTCATCGTTCAGGTCACGCGCGATTCTTTCGAGCAGGGCCTGTAGAAGGTCGGCCCGCCCGTGAATGTCGCCGATGGCGTAGATTCGCGTCTCGGGCGGGAGCCGTGTCGGGCTTGGCGTCCACCCGCTCGTCGTCAGCTCGGTCGCGATCAACCGATTACCTCCACATCCTGTCGGGGCAGCAGGCCGAGCCATGCGCGGCCGATGGCGGGCGGTCGAATTCCGTCGCCTATCAGCCTTGATTCTTGGAGCTGCGAAGGCGCACTTGCAAGGCGGTTCCGCGTTCAAAAGAGGGTTGTCCAGCCCATGTTGCATTGCCGCAAAAGCGGTTGATTAGCGTGGACTGGAAAAGCTAAGACGTCGGGATGCTGAAATTCGACACCAGCTCGTGGCCTTCGGGCGTCGACGTTCAACGTGGCTCGCCGGCTCCCGCGAGCCCGGTGTTGCCGGACCTGAAAGCGGCTTCCGCTTGGCCACGTGTGTCGGCCGGAGGGCGGCCGATGGATAAGGTGCTTCCAGCTTGAAACTGATGTTCGTCAATACGCTTTACCCGCCCAACATCATCGGCGGAGCGGAAGTGTCGGTTGCGCTGCTGGCCAAGGCCCTCGCAAACAGGGGCATCGATATCGGCGTCGTCACCTTTCACGACTCCGCCGAGGAAGCAACCGAGATAGTCGAGGGCGTTAAGGTTCATCGCGTTCCGCTCGACAATGTCTATTGGCCGTTCGGCCTGACGCATCGGCCGTCACCGCTCAAGCGCCTGCGCTGGCACGCGAACGATATCTGGAACGGGAGCGCGGCAGCGCGGTTCGGCCGGATACTCGATCGCGAGCGGCCCGAGGTTGTGCATACGCACAATCTTATCGGATTTTCCTCGGCGCTGTGGTCGGAGCCGAAGAAGCGAGGCATGCCGCTGGTCCATACGCTGCGTGACTACACGGCCATCTGCAAGCGCTCGACGCTCTTCACGCGGGGAAGGACCTGCGAGCAGCGCTGCGGGGCCTGCGCTGCGATGACGGCCGGTTTCAGGTTGGGGGCGCCCGAGGTCGATGCGGTGATCTCCAACAGTCGCTACATGCTGGAAACGCATACGCGGCGCGGCTATTTTTCCAACGCCCGGCAAGCCGTCATTCGCAACATCGTCAACATGGGCGAGGCGGGGCAGGGCGCGCAGGATGAGGATGTCGTCTTCGGCTATATCGGCCGCGTCGAGGACGAAAAGGGTATCGAGGTGGTGTTGGAGGCGACGCGCCGCCTGCCGTCCACCGGCTGGCGGCTGCGCATCGCCGGGCGGGGCATCGAAACCTATGTCGAGGCCCTGAAGGGCCGCTACGTCGACCCGCGCATCGAGTGGCTAGGCTTCACGCGACCGGCCGAATTCTATGCCAGCATCGATGTCTGCCTCGTGAGTTCGGTCTGGCCGGAGCCGCTGCCGCGAACGCTCATCGAGAGCATCGGAGCGGGGCGGGCAACGATATGCTCGACGGCCGGCGGGATTCCGGAGATCGCCGAGCAGTCCGCCCTCATCGGCACGTACGCGCCGCGCGACCATGCCCGCCTGGCCGAGCTCATGGCGACTGCGATCAACGATCGCGCCAAGTGGCGCGGGAGCCACCCCGCATCCCAGGAGGTTAGGCAGATGTTTTCGGCCGACACCATCGCTCGCGCTCATATGGACATCTACGATGACGTTAAGGTAAGGCGCTCGGGCTGAGATGTTGTTGGGCCTGACAACGGCGCCTCGTGTTGTTTCGATTTTGACCAGCCGGGGCCGATCATGCGTATCCTGATGAGCACCTCGCTGTATCCGACCCCAAGGGCATCCTATACGTTCGGGGGAGCTGAGCTGTTCGTGCGGCGCGTGGCCGAGCGGCTCGTCGCCGATGGGCACGAAGTCGAGGTCATCAGATCGCGGCCGAAGAGCGACGGCGCGGTCGAGACGGTCAACGGCGTGACGGTTCTCTCCGCCGGGCGGAACAACATCTACCTCCCTTATGGCCAGACGAAGCCGGCACTGGCCCGCCTCGCATGGCATGTGATCGACGATCATGTGCCGGCGAGCCGCCTTTTCGCACAGAGGATCGAAGCCTTTCGGCCGGATATCCTGCATTCCAATACGTTGGTCGGGCTCGGCACCGATATCTGGCGCGTCGCCCGCGCTCGGCGGGTGCCCGTGGTTCATACCTTGCACGATTACTATCTCACCTGCGCACGCGGCTCGCGTTTCGGCCGCGGCGGCATCTGCGAAACCACATGCGGCTCCTGCAAGGTGCTGACGCGGGGTCGGCGGCGCAAGACGCGCCATGTCACCGCGCTGGTTGGCGTGAGCCGGCGGATCGTCGAAATCCATGAGCGCGAGAAGCTCTTCCTCGATACCCCGATCAAGGCCGTGGTTCGAAACGCGTCGCCGGCTCTCGGAACGGTCGCCGGCGTCGCGCCGCGGGAAGCGGACAGGCCTTTCTCCATCGGTTTCATGGGCAGGCCGCATCACGAGAAGGGCATCCGCCAGCTGGCGCAGGCCGTAAATCGATTGCCGGCCGGCACCGTTCGGCTCGTCATCGCCGGCAGGCTGAACGAAGGGGAGATGGCCAGCCTGCGCGGGGACGCTCCGCAGGCCGACCTGACGTTTCTGGGCTATGTCAAGCCGGAGGAATTTTTCGGCCAGGTCGACATCGTAGTTGCTCCTTCGCTTTGGGAGGAGCCCGGTGCACTCGTCATCGAGGAGGCGTTGGCGGCCGGCCGGCCGCTGATCGTCTCTCCCTATGGCGGATCCCCGGAGGCGATCGAGCCGGGAGAAACCGGCTGGATCGTCGAGCCGGAGCCTGACGCGATGGCACGGCTCATCGCGTCGCTCGCCGAGCGGCCGGAAACCGTGCGCGCGATGCAGGAGCGGCTGGCGAAGAATACCGTCCACCGGACCATGGCCCACGTCAACGAGGCCTATCTCGATATTTACGGCCGCGCGATCGCGGCCCAGCGGAGCGTCGCCGGCTGATGCGGGCTTCTCTGCTGCCGAGGCCCGTGGAAGGCGCGGGCGCCAGGAAAGACCGATGACGAAGCTCTTCGTGCTTGGCGGCTATCTGTACCAGAGCCTGGCCGCCATCGGGCTCGTCTTCGCGGTCAGTCATCTGGTGGACAGCGCCGCCTATACCGCGTTCTCGCTCGTCGTCGCGTCGAGTCAGCTGGTCGCGGTGCTCGCCTTCGAATGGCTCCAGATCGCCGGCACCCGATTTCTGGCCGGAGCACATGAGGGAGAAAAGCTGCGTTTGCGCAGTGCGGTGCTGAGCGCCTTCGGTCTGAGCGCGGCCGCGCTGCTGGTGGTCGCTCCCGTCGTTTTCCATTTCACCGCGGCGCGCCCGCTCACCGCCGCGCTGGCTATCGGCGTCGCGATCGCGCAAAGCCTCGCCGATCTCCTGCTGACGATTCTGCGGGTGGACAACCGTCTCGTTCCGTCGGCCGGCCTCGCCATCATCCGCTCGACCTGCCTCATGGGGCTGGCCAGCCTTGGAGCATGGCTCCACCCGTCGGCCGAGGCGGCTCTCGCCGGCATGCTCTTCGCGCAGCTCTGCGGTATCGCGACGGTCGTCGCCTATGATCGCAGGCTGGTTCGCTGGAGCTGGCGCGACACGCACAAGGCCGATCTTCAGGCCTATTGCCACTACGGCATGAAGGCGGCTGCGGCCTCCGTCATGCATCTCGGAGCCTCGGTTTCGGTGCGCTTTCTCGTCGTCGGCAGACTTGGTCACGCCAGCACGGAGGCGGCCGGCTTTTCGCTCGCCTTCGACCTGCTGCAGCGGCCCTTTTCGGTCCTCGCCGCCGCGGTGCACATGGTGTCTTTCCCCGAGGTCGCGGCGAAGTACGATCGCTCCTCGCTGGCGGAGGCGCAAGCCGCAACTGCCAGGCTTTTCGAGTTCCTGCTGTGCAGTACTGCGCTGCTAATGGCGGGCATGATCACCTTCACCTCGGACATCGCTTGGCTGTTCGTTCCGGCCGCGGCCTTGTCGGCCTTTCTAGCCGTCGCTCCGGCAGTCACCTTCCTGGCGTTCGTGAACACGCATCTGCAGGTCACCGGGGCGGTCGTCATTCATCTGCTGAAGCGGACCCAACGGCTTGTCCTGGTTGCTTTCGGCCAGCTTCTGGTGACGGTTCCGAGCTGCTGGCTCGTGCTGGCTAATGGCGGCTCGGTCGGCACGGCGATCTGGGTCGCCGGTATCGCTACGTTTCTCTGGGGCGTGGCCATGGCCGCGCCGACCGTTCGATTTGCGGCCTTTCCCGATTTACGCCTGATCGCGTTATGCGGCGCGGTCGCGGTCGCCATTTTCGCCATGGGGTGGATCGGGTCGACGCCCCTGCTTCTGTTCGCCGCAAAACTTGCGGCCGCCGGCGCCCTGACGCTGTTCGTGCTGTGGCGTGGACGCTTTCTGCACTCGCCGCGACAGGCGTCATAAGTTGCGAACAATGTTACGCCATGCTTTCGTTGTGCAGTGCAATAGGGGTCTGATGAGGATCAGCCGGGGAGATTCGAGTGCCATGCGGGCGTTGAAGACGATTGCCGCCACCGCCATGCTGCTGACGCTCGCCCTGACGGGACGAGCGGGCGCCAGCGAATTCATTTTCGGGGCCGGAACGCATTTCGCCTTCAACACGAAGCGGGGCTATCTCGCCGAGACGCAACGGCCGCTGCTTGCCGGTCTTGGCGTCGCCAGCTTTCGCGACGATGTGCTCGAAGGCGCCTTCACGACCGCGGAGCCCGACCATCCCCTCGGCCGCCAGCTCGAGCGGCTGAACGCCATCCTTCTCGACCGTAAGCTTCGGCCGGTGCTGATCCTGAAGGGGCGCCAGCTTGCGGCCGCGCCGGTCGCACGCGACGCGCCGACTTCGCCGCGGGAACGCGATCTCTTCGCGAATTTCGTCTCGCGCGTCGTGGTCGGCACACAGGCCTACGATACGATTTACGAGATCTGGAACGAGTGGAACATGGGCTGGCGGCCGCGCAAACCCATTCTCGGGCCGTTGGGGGCCGTTTCGGAGAATCCCGATTATTCCCCCGAGAATTATGTCGAGACCGCCAGGGCGGCCTACAGGGCGATCAAGGCGGTCAACCCCAAATCGCTGGTGCTGACGGGGTCGATCGGCGACGATGACGGCTGGGCCTGGTCGAAGCGGGCTGTCGCGGCAGGGCTCGCGCAGACGGGCGACGGCGTCTCGGTCCATTTCTACAATCACTGCAACCGGCCGCCCGATCGCACCGCCGAGAACCTGATCGGGAAGGTCGAGGCGTTCCACGCGGCGATCAGCGCCGATCCCGCCGGCCGAAACCTGCCGATCTACATCACCGAATTCGGCTGGCCGAACGACAACGGCCCCTGCGGGCTTCCGCCCGACCTGGCCGCCGCGAACATGGCCCAATTCGCGCTGTGGGCGCCGACGCAGCCTTGGATCAAGGGCATATGGGCCTATGAGCTGCGCAACAGCGGCACCGATCCGGCCGACCGCGAGGATAATTTCGGCCTCTTCGGCTACGACAATGCGCCCAAGCCGGCTGCATGCATGTATCGCGAAGCGATCAAGCTCTCCCGCTCGCTCGCCGGCGCACAGTTCCGAAAGACGCAGCCCGGCCTGCGCTGGCTCGAAGGCAAGAATTCCCGGGGCCAACCCGTCTGGGTGATCTGGACCACGGCTCGCGATTCGAGCGGCAAGGTGGCATATCGGGACGGTACGCCGGTCGCGGGCCGGAATCTGTGCGGCGCGGAGACAGGTTCCTCCGGCAGCCTTTCCATGGTGCCGCTGGTGATCGAGCCCGGAGCGCGGACGGCCGACCAGCTCGCCATCCAGATCGCAACCCCCTGACCCGATCCGGCATCGCGTCGTTCCCCGCGACGACACCGGCCCGAAAGCTGCCCGAGACGCGTTGAATGACCCGCAAGCGTATCCTGGTCGTGACCTACGAGTTCCCGCCGCTTCTCGGCGGCGTCGGTACGTATTGCGTGGAAATCGCCCGCGCGGCGACTGCGCTCGGGCACGATGTGACGGTCGTCGCGCCCACACATGACAGCGACAACGCCAGCTACGACGCCGGGCTGCCCTTTGCTGTCGAACGTCTGCCGATCGCGCATTACACGCGCAATTCCCTACGTTGCCTCATGGTCTACGCCCGCCGCCTGATGCGTCGGGACATCGCGCAGTTCGATATCGTGCATCTCGCCGATTGGCCGCCGATCGTGGCTGCCCGCATGGTCGCCCTGCTGCGGCCGCTGCGCTTTCGCGTCATCCTCCACGGGACGGACGCGCTGCTCCTCAACCAGGCGCGGCTGCCGCGGCTGCTCGGCGCGGGGCGAGCTTTGGCGCTCGCGGAGAAGGTCGTCGCGAACAGCCGCTACACGCTGGCCATCGCACGGCGCGAGCACCCGGCCATTACCGATGCCAGTGCGGAGGTGGCGCTGCTCGGGGTCGGGCCTTCCTGGTTCGGGCCCGTCGCCGGCGAGGCCGATCTGCGCAGCCGCTACGGCATTCCGCAGGACCGGCGGATCCTGCTCAGCGTCTCGCGGCTGGACGAGCGCAAGGGGCATCGCCATGTGCTCGAGGCGCTGGCGCGCCTCTCGCCGGCCGAGAAGGCGCAGGTCGTCTATGTGGTCGTCGGCAAGGCCGGCGATCCCGCTCACGCCGAGACGCTCCGGCGGCAGGCCGCCGGGATCGGCCTCCCTGTCATCTTCACAGGGCCCCTGCCGGAAGACGATGTGCGCGCGCTCTACGCCGCAGCTTATCTGTTCCTGCTGCTGGGCGAGGACCGCAACGACAAGATCGAGGGGTTCGGTCTCGTCTATCTGGAGGCCGGCGCCCAGGGTGTGCCCAGCATCGCCTCACCCGTCGGCGGCGTGCCCGAGGTCGTTCTCGACGGGCGGACGGGCCGCCTGGTCGATTATCGCGATCCGGTAACGGTCGCGGGCGTCGTCGGCGCTTTGCTGGCGGACGAGACGGAACGCGATCGGCTGGGCGCGCAGGCCCGCGACTGGGCCGGCAGCCTGACCTGGGCACGCTGCGCAGAACTGACTTTCGGATGAGGGACGATGACCCGCAGCAGCGGCGGCCGGAAGCCCCGGATATGAGTGCGAGCGCGACCGAGGGCCTCGACAGGTCCGCCGTGGCGGTTTCGGTCGTGATCCCGGCCTTCAACGCGGCGGGCTTCATCGGGCGGGCGATCTCCTCCGTTCAGGAACAGATATTGCAGGATGTCGAGATCATCGTTGTGGACGACTGCTCCCGCGACGACACGGTCGCAGTGGTGCAGGGGCTGGCTCGGGCCGATCCGCGTATCAGCCTCGTTCGTTCTCCGCAGAATGCAGGGCCATCGGCAGCCCGCAATCGAGGGATCGCGGCGGCGAAGGGGCGCTGGATCGCCGTTCTCGATGCTGATGACGCTTATGCGCCCGACCGGCTGGCGCTCCTGATCGGCCTCGGCGAGGAGGAGGGCCTCGACATGGTCGGTGACGATATCCGTTACTTCGACGCTGTCGCCGGGGCCGAGACCGGGCGCGGCGGTGCCAACGAGACAGGTGCGGTGAAGGCGGTGACGCTGGACGGCTTCCTGGTGGCTTCGATGTTCAGACCCAGCGCGCTTGCGCTGACTGGCCGCCCGCCACTTCAATATGCCTTGCTGAAGTTCATCTTCAGGCGCTCATTCATCGAAGACTCGGGGTTACGCTATCCCGAGCATCTGCGTGACAATGAGGACTTTCATTTCTACGCCCGGTGCCTGATCGCCGGAGCGAAAGCGGCGCTGGCACCTTTCGCGGGTTATCTCTACACGCAACGCGTCGGCTCGCTCTCGGGCCGGAAATCCGGGCAGACCCGGACGCTCGTCGATCGCTCGCGGGTGGTCGTGGCCGTAGACGAGTTGCTTCAAGCTCACGGTCGCGATCTGTCCTCGCGTCAGCTCGCGCTGCTGCGCGCGCGCCGGTCGCAGGCCATGGGCCTTGGCGCATTCGAGAAGGCTCTCGCTCTGGTGCACGAGCGGCGTGCGTTCAGTGCGCTGCGGCTGCTGGCCATGACGCCACCCTCCTGGGGCTTCGTATCGCAGGCGCTCGTCCAGCGTGCACGCAGAACGACAACTGCCGGCTGAGCATGGAAAAGACATCGCATAGCCGAACCGTTTCCGGCATCGCCTGGATGATCTTGGGATCCGGCGGGCAAACCGTTTTCCAGTTCGTGCTGTTCATCGTGCTTGCTCGGGAGCTCGGGCCGCAGGCTTTCGGTCTCGTCGGGATTGCGGCCGTGTTCATCGAGCTCAGCGGCGCGCTCGGACGCGCCGGGCTGACTGAGGTCATCATCCAGCAGAAGAGCCTGCACGACGACGAGGCGAGCACCGCCTTCTGGTCGAGCATCGGGATCGGCACCGTCTTCACCGTCACTCTGTTCGCCCTGAGCGGGCCGATGGAGAGCGCGTTCTCCGCGCCCGGCCTCAAGCCGGTGATGGAGCTTCTGTCTCTGACCTGCCTCCTCTTCGCGGGGGGGGCCGTCTATGAGGCGATGCTGCGGCGGGAATTCGGCTTCAAGGCGCTGGCCGCGCGAAATGTGACGGCGACGCTGGTCAGCGGGGTCGTCGCGCTCGTGATGGCGCTGACCGGTTTCGGCGTCTACAGCCTCGTCGCGCAGCGCTTGATCTACATGGCCTGGCTTCTCGTCGCGATGGTCTATGCCACGCGCTGGTGGCCGCGCATGGTCTGGAAACCCGCCACGGCGCGGCGCCAGCTCGCGGGGGGCTCGACATTGGCGGTGGCGTCCGTGCTCGGCAGCGGTAACCAGCGCATCATCGATCTGATCGTGGGTTACGTGCTCGGGGCCACGGCCCTGGGATATCTGCGCATCTCCTGGCGGGCGCTCGATCTCCTGCAGGAGCTGTCGATCAGGCCGATCACAGCCGTCACCCTGACCTCGCTGTCGCGCCTCCAGGACGACCGGCCGGCCTTCGTGCGCGGCTATCTGCGGCTGGTGCAGATGACCGCGGTATTCGCCTATCCGATGTTCCTCGGCGCCGCCGTCATTGCGCCGGAACTGATCGCGGTCATGTTCGGTCCGCAATGGGCGCCGAGCGTGCCGCTCATGCAAATCCTGACGCTGACGGTGATCTTCGTGCCGCTGGTTTTCTACAAGTCGAATGCACTGATGGCCGTCGGCGCGATGCGCATGGTGCTGGCCGTCAATGTCTTCGAATTCGGGGCGAGCGCCATCGTCGCCTATGTTTCGGCGCGCTACGGGCTGGAAGCCGCCGCTGCCGGCAATATCGTCCGGCTCGCGGTCGTGACGCCGGTCATCTTCTGGTCGGTGGCACGGTCCGCCGGGATCAGCGCCATCGCAACGCTGCGGGCCGTGGCGATGCCGCTGCTCGCCAGCGCCATCATGATCGCTGTGCTGCTCCTGCTCAAATCAGCGGTTCCGGCGGTTCCGCCGATCGTGACGATAGCGTATCTGGCCGTGGCGGGGGTGGTCGTTTACGCCGGGGCACTCTCCCTGCTGCAGCCCGCATTGCTGAAGGAAATCTTGGGAATGGTGCTCGCCATGGCGGGCCGGACCGCCCGGTCCTGATCGAGGAAGGCGACCCGGACAATGTCATTCAACACTTTCCGCCGGAAGCTCGGCTGCCAGCTCGCCAATCTGGCGGCCAATCTGCTGCCGGCCGACAGCGCCAGCAAGCGGCTGCGCAACGGCATCTACCGGTTGATGGGCGTGCGCATCGGCGCCGGCACGGCGTTCGCCGGCGACAGCTACATCAATCTCGGCCCTGTCGCGAAGCTGACGGTCGGCAAGGACTGCTTCTTCAACCGGCAATGCTATTTCGACCTGTCTGCCGACATCCTCGTCGAGGACGGGGTCTATGTCGGCACCCACTGCGCCTTCGTCACGGCCGACCATGAGATCGGGCCCTCGTCGCGCCGCGCCGGGAAGGTCTTGGCCAGCCCCATCCGCATCGGCGCGGGGGCATGGATCGGAACACGCGTCACATTGCTGCCGGGCGTGGTGATCGGGCGCGGGGCGGTTGTCGCCAGCGGCGCGCTGGTCCGCGGATCCGTGCCGGACAACGTTCTCGTCGCCGGCGTCCCGGCCGTCCTGAAAAGGCGGCTCGATGACGGCGAAGCCGAGCGGACCTCGTCATGACTTCGGGGCTGCGGCGGCGCGAGATTTACATCAATGGCCGGTTTCTTTCGCAGGCGGTGACCGGCGTCCAACGCTACGCGGCCGAACTGGTGAAGGCGCTGGATCGGCTTGTGGCAGAGGGATCTGTCCCGCCCGGACTGGCGGAGGCGACCTTCACGCTCCTGCTGCCGCCCAATGCCGAGCGCGAGCTCCGGCTGACGGCGATCGGCCAGCGGCGGCTCGGCAGGCTGAGGGGCCATGCCTGGGACCAGGTCGAGCTTGCCCACGCGTCGCGGCAGGGCGTTCTGGTCAGCCTGGCGAATTCCGGGCCGGTGCTTCACCGCCGGCATCTCATCGTCCTGCACGACGCGCAGGTCTACCGCCATCCCGAGTTCTTCAGCCGCAGCTACCTCGCCCTGCATCGCACGCTCGGCCGGCTCTATGCCCGCACCGCCCATCTCGGGACGGTCTCGGCCTTCTCGCGGAAGGAGCTTGCCGCGGCGCTCAAGCTTTCGCAGGAGCGGTTCAGCGTCATCCCCAACAGCGCCGAACATATCGCCGCCACGGTTCCCGACCACAGCATCCTGGCGCGGCTCGGGATCGAGCCGCGGCGGTTCTTCCTTGCGGTAGGCTCGATGAATCGGAACAAGAACATCACGACGGCGATCGAGGCCGCCCGGCTGCTCGGCCGGGCCGACCATCCCCTGGTCGTCGTCGGCGGCGGGAACCACCAGGTCTTCGGCGGCAGCGATGGAGGAACCGGCGCGACAGGCGCGATCTTTGCCGGGCGTCTTTCGGACGAGGAGGTCGCGGCTTTGTATTGCCACGCGACCGCCTTCGTGTTTCCGAGCCTCTATGAGGGCTTCGGCCTGCCTCCGCTGGAGGCGATGACCTTCGGATGTCCCGTGCTGGCCTCGACGGCCGAGGCCGTGGTCGAGGTCTGCGGAGATGCGGTCCGTTATTTCGAACCCCATGATGCGGAGAGACTGAGCACGCTGATGCGGGAGCGGATCGAGGGGATCCCCTCCCTGGATCTGCTCGCCGCTGCGCAAGGCGAACGCCTGAAGCTGTACTCCTGGCAGCGATCGGCGCAGACCATGTTGGAGAAGCTCGCCCTCCTGGCCAATTCATGAAGGAGCGCGAGCGACGATGGCATCATGATCGATTTCCATCCACCATCAATGCCGAGGCAACGACTTCGCCCTTTGGAACTGCAGAGTCAGGTAAGTTCTTTTTGATGGATGAACCTGTATCTGAATTCAAGAGACTGTCGGAAGGTTAGTGGTAGATGGCATCGAAGCCGCCGCTCAGGATATTGCACGTCGCCGAAACCGTTCGTGGCGGGATCGCGACCTATCTGAACGAGTTACATCGTCATCATGCGCCCGTCTTCGGCGAAGCCAATCTGGCTTATGTCGTGCCCGGGGATCATCGCGCGGATCTCGACGCCATCGCCGACTCCAACATCTGGGCCTATGGCAGGACGGGGCGCAATATCCGCAGCCTGTGGAACCTCGTGACCAGCACCCGCGCGGCCGTTCGCCAGCTGCGGCCGGACGTCGTGCATTTGCATTCGACTTTTGCCGGTATGGTCCTGCGTCCGGCGCTCAAGGCGATGTTTCCAGAGCTGCGCCTGGTCTATTGTCCGCATGGCTGGGCGTTCCTGCGGGACGCGTCCGCTGTCAGCCATTTCACGACGCGAAGCATGGAGCGGCTCCTGGCGCCGTTGGCCAGCCGCATCATATGCATTTCCAATTGCGAATTTCGCGCGGCTGTTGCCGCGGGAATCGCGCCCAGGCGACTGGCGCTGGTCCATAACGGCATCGCGGCGGAACGGCCGAAGAGACAGGTGAAGGGCTGGCACGACCCGCGCCTGAAAGTCCTTTTCGTCGGCCGCCTCGACCGACAGAAGGGCTACGATCTGCTGCTCAAGGCCGCAGCGGCTCTGGAAGGCGACATCCATCTGCACATGATCGGCTCCACGGTGGTGGGGCGGGATCAGCCGCTGGAGCTGCCCTCCAATGTCGAGATGCAGGGGTGGCAGCATCACTACACCATCGAAGGCCAGCTCGACGAGGCCGACCTCGTCGTCATCCCTTCCCGCTGGGAAGGCTTCGGTTTCGTCGCGCTCGAAGCGATGCGGGCGCACAAGCCGATCGTGGCGTTCGCCGTCGGCGCCTTGCCCGAGATTATCGAGGATGGCGTGACCGGACTGCTCTGTTCGCCGGTCGAGGCAG
>NZ_JAELTI010000291.1 GCF_016428755.1 Allobosea sp. ASV33 | reverse complement strand
CCCCCCCCCCCCCCCCCCCCCCCCCCCCCCCCCCCCCCCCCCCCCCCCCCCCCCCCCCCCCCCCCCCCCCCCCCCCCCCCCCCCCCCCCCCCCCCCCCCCCCCCCCCCCCCCCCCCCCTTTACACGCAGAAGACGGCATACGAGATCGCGCCTAGAGTCTCGTGGGCTCGGAGATGTGTATAAGAGACAGGCCCTGACCTATCCCTTCATCAAGGGCATCGCCGCCCGGCTCGGCATCGGGCTGGTGCCGCTGGCGATGGACGAAGGTGGCGTGCGGCCCGATGCCGTGGAGAAGGCGCATCGCGAGGCTCATCT
>NZ_JAELTI010000290.1 GCF_016428755.1 Allobosea sp. ASV33 | reverse complement strand
CCCCCCCCCCCCCCCCCCCCCCCCCCCCCCCCCCCCCCCCCCCCCCCCCCCCCCCCCCCCCCCCCCCCCCCCCCCCCCCCCCCCCCCCCCCCCCCCCCCCCCCCCCCCCCCCCCCCTTTTTCAAGCCGAAGACGGCATACGAGATCGCGCCTAGAGTCTCGTGGGCTCGGAGATGTGTATAAGAGACAGCCGTGAAGAAGCGCAGGCCCGTCGTCGGGATGCCGTAGAGATGGGCATAGGAATGCGCCATCAACTCGTTGGCGCGCTTCGTCGCGGCATAGAGCGAGACCGGATGGTCGGCGCCGTCATGCTCGCT
>NZ_JAELTI010000289.1 GCF_016428755.1 Allobosea sp. ASV33 | reverse complement strand
TTGCGCGAGTGCCTTGGCCCGCCTTTCGGCATCGGCGTCGGCTGCGGCGTCGAGAGCCTGACCGAGCAGGCTGAGCGGGCTGGAATCGCCGGCGAGCATCGCAGCATAATTGTCGGAGGCCTTGCCCTGTCTCTTATACACATCTCCGAGCCCACGAGACTCTAGGCGCGATCTCGTATGCCGTCTTCGGCTTGAAAACGGGGGGGGGGGGGGGGGGGGGGGGGGGGGGGGGGGGGGGGGGGGGGGGGGGGGGGGGGGGGGGGGGGGGGGGGGGGGGGGGGGGGGGGGGGGGGGGGGGGGGGGGGGGGGGGGGGGG
>NZ_JAELTI010000288.1 GCF_016428755.1 Allobosea sp. ASV33 | reverse complement strand
CCCCCCCCCCCCCCCCCCCCCCCCCCCCCCCCCCCCCCCCCCCCCCCCCCCCCCCCCCCCCCCCCCCCCCCCCCCCCCCCCCCCCCCCCCCCCCCCCCCCCCCCCCCCCCCCCCCTTTTTTCAAGCACAAGACGGCATACGAGATCGCGCCTAGAGTCTCGTGGGCTCGGAGATGTGTATAAGAGACAGGGCCAGCTCGATATGGTGGCGGTTGCAAGGCGCGATGTCGGAGCCGGTCTGCGCGATGCCGATGATCGGACGGCCCGACTGCAGCTCCTCGCGCGACAGGCCGAAATTCATCGTGCGCTCGATATAG
>NZ_JAELTI010000287.1 GCF_016428755.1 Allobosea sp. ASV33 | reverse complement strand
CCCCCCCCCCCCCCCCCCCCCCCCCCCCCCCCCCCCCCCCCCCCCCCCCCCCCCCCCCCCCCCCCCCCCCCCCCCCCCCCCCCCCCCCCCCCCCCCCCCCCCCCCCCCCCCCCCCTCTTTTCAAGCACAAGACGGCATACGAGATCGCGCCTAGAGTCTCGTGGGCTCGGAGATGTGTATAAGAGACAGGGCCATGCCCGCATCGACGTCACCGGCGTCGAGGCGATGCTGCGCACCCGCTACACCGCCGACACGCTGCGCGCACTGAAGCGGCGCTGCCCCGGCGTGAACTTCGTCTGGATCATGGGCTCCGACA
>NZ_JAELTI010000286.1 GCF_016428755.1 Allobosea sp. ASV33 | reverse complement strand
CGGGCATCACCAATCCAGACCTGATCTGGAAACACGGTCGATTTCACATCGCGCAGGTTCGCCTGCGGCCGGAACTCTACAAGCTCACCGTCGATTTCGAGAATCTGGTCTGCACGCGGGGCGATCGCTGTCTCTTATACACATCTCCGAGCCCACGAGACTCTAGGCGCGATCTCGTATGCCGTCTTATGCTTGAAAAAAGGGGGGGGGGGGGGGGGGGGGGGGGGGGGGGGGGGGGGGGGGGGGGGGGGGGGGGGGGGGGGGGGGGGGGGGGGGGGGGGGGGGGGGGGGGGGGGGGGGGGGGGGGGGGGGGGGG
>NZ_JAELTI010000285.1 GCF_016428755.1 Allobosea sp. ASV33 | reverse complement strand
CCCCCCCCCCCCCCCCCCCCCCCCCCCCCCCCCCCCCCCCCCCCCCCCCCCCCCCCCCCCCCCCCCCCCCCCCCCCCCCCCCCCCCCCCCCCCCCCCCCCCCCCCCCCCCCCCCCCCTTTCCAAGCACAAGACGGCATACGAGATCGCGCCTAGAGTCTCGTGGGCTCGGAGATGTGTATAAGAGACAGGCCATAGGCATAGAACGGGTCGCGCGTGTTGTCGGAGGCGATCATCACCGGCACGCCGGCAGCCTTCAATTCATGCAGCGCCGTGACGCCGCGCCAGCGCGGCGTACGGCCTGGCCGCCGATCCTGG
>NZ_JAELTI010000284.1 GCF_016428755.1 Allobosea sp. ASV33 | reverse complement strand
GGCCTGCGGCATGGAATCGCGCGGCGTGATGGCGGAACTGACCGGCCGGCGCGGCGGCTATTCGCGCGGCAAGGGCGGCTCGATGCACATGTTCAGCCGCGAGAAGAACTTCTACGGCGGCCACGGCCTGTCTCTTATACACATCTCCGAGCCCACGAGACTCTAGGCGCGATCTCGTATGCCGTCTTGTGCTTGAAAATGGGGGGGGGGGGGGGGGGGGGGGGGGGGGGGGGGGGGGGGGGGGGGGGGGGGGGGGGGGGGGGGGGGGGGGGGGGGGGGGGGGGGGGGGGGGGGGGGGGGGGGGGGGGGGGGGGGG
>NZ_JAELTI010000041.1 GCF_016428755.1 Allobosea sp. ASV33 | reverse complement strand
CAGCGCGCGCATGCCGGCGAGCAGCTTGTCGCCCATCGCCTTGGCATTGGCCGAAAGCCCTTCCTCCTCGACGATGTCGAGCACCTCGGCGGCGATGCGGCAGGAGAGGTTCGAACCGCCGAAGGTCGAGAAATACTCGGGACCTTCCGCGAAGCGCTCGGCGATGGCGCGGGTGGTGATGACCGCGCCGATCGGGTGGCCGTTGCCGAGCGGCTTGCCGAGCACGACGATATCAGGTTGCACGTCCTGCTGCTCGAAGCCGAAATAATAGTCGCCGAGACGGCCTAAGCCCGTCTGCACCTCGTCGGCGATGCAGATGCCGCCGGCGGCACGGATGCGTTCGTAGACCGCGGCGAGATAGCCGGGCGGCGGGATGATCTGGCCGCCGACGCTCGGGAAGGTCTCGGCGATGAAGCCCGCGACCTTGCCGCCGCGCGCAGCGATGGCCGCGAGCGCGCCGTCGACCTGCTCGGCGTAGTGGAGCGCCCGGTCGGGGTCGTCACGGCGGAAGCGGCCGCGATAGTCGTCGGCGACATCGACGAGCTGCACCCAGGGCTTGCGGCCGCCCATGTTCGGCTTGTTGAACTTGTAGGCGGAGATGTCGATCGCGCCGGTGGTGTTGCCGTGATAGCCGTGATCGGGCGTGACGATGTCGTAGCCGCCGCTCGCCGCACGGGCGAGGCGCAGTGCCAGCTCGTTCGCTTCCGAGCCGGAATTCACGAAGAAGCAGACCTCCAGCTCTTTGGGGAGCTTTGCGGTCAGGCGCTCGGCCAGAGCCATCGGCGCCGGGTGCAGGTAGCGCGTGTTGGAGTTCATCCGCGCGAGCTGGTCCATCGCGACCTTGCGGATGCGCGGATGGGCGTGGCCGACATGCGGCACGTTGTTATAGGCGTCGAGATAGGGCCGGCCCATCGCGTCGAAGAGATGATGGCGCCAGCCGCGCAGGAAGGTGATCGGCCGCTTGTAACTCAGCTTCAGATTGGCGCCGAAGCGGGCCTTGCGCTCGGCCAGCAACGCGGCCTCGTCGATCGCCTGATAGGCGACGACATCGTCCGGCAGGTTCAGCAGGGCGGCGGGGTTCGGGCAGATCGCCTGCCAGAGCGCCCAGTCGTCGGGATCGGCGACGCCCGGCCAGTCATGGCCCATGCCGTCCAGCGTCAGCGCGAGCTGGAAATGCAGATGCGGCTCCCAGCCGCCATTCTCCTCGGCCGGACCGAGCCTGGCGAAGGCCTCGCCGGCGGCGATCTCCTGGCCTGGCTTCAGCTTGGCCGCGCCGTCCGCCGCGAGATGGCCGTAGAGCGTGTGGAAGACGTCGCCCGCGGGCGTGCGGTGCTCGAGGATGACGACGCCGCCATAGTCGAGATGGCCCTTGCGGTTCTCCGCCAGCGCGACCTTGCCGGCGAGAGGCGCACGGACGGGCTCCCCGGCCGGGCCGAAGACATCGACGGCCATATGGATCGTGCGCCGGTTCGAGGCGAGCCAGCGGCCCTTGCGGAAGGCCTTGTCGGTATAGACCAGCCGCGGCTCGCCATATTGGCCGAGCCACCACTGCGAGGTGATGCCGAGCCCGGTGCCGAGATTGCGGGCTTCGTCGGCGCGCAGTTCGAACGGGTTCTGCGGGATCGTCGCCTCGGCGACGCCGAGCGAACCAACGGGCAGGCCGTCGAGCGAACGGCCGAGCACGGGTGCGAAGCTGCCGCGCTGCCCGGCGATCCAGCCTGCGATGCGGCCGGCGGCATCGGTGACCGGCAGGCCGCAGGCATTGCGCAGGCGCGCGCCCATCAATTCGCCGTCGATGGCCGGGTTTTCGAGCAGGCGCCAGGCCGGAGCCTGCGAGATCGTGACATAGGGGTCGTTCGGGCGGCCCTTGGCCTCGATCGTCGAGTTCACGACGCTGACCGCGAGGCGCATCCGGACGAGCGGCCAGATCAGGCCGATCTCCTCGGCGCTCAGCGGAGAGACGCCGTGATAGCCGGCGACGAGGGCCGCGAGCGCCGCTTCCGGTGTTTCGTGGTCAAGGATGGCATAGGCCGCGGCGATGGCGATCTCGCAGACGCGCGGGCCATTGGTCATGTCGCCGAAATCGATCAGGCCGCTGATGCGGGCGGGTTCGCCGAGGCGCGGCTCGACGAGGATATTGAAGTCGTTGAGGTCGTTATGGATGGTCTGGCGCGGCAGCTTGTCGAGCGCGGGCTTGAGGGCCTCGAAGGCCGCGACGATGTCGGCCACGAGCGCACGGCGCGAGCCTTCCAGCACCTCGAGATGCGGCTTGATCCAGGCGGCCTCGGTCAGGTCCCATTTCGCCGCATCCGGTGCTGCCGTGACCTTGAAATCGCGGAGCGCAAGGTCGAGCCGCGCGGTCAGCGCGCCGAGTTCGGCGAGGACTGAGTGCGGCTGCGGCCCGGCTTCGCCCATCGGGATGCCCGTGAAGGCGCACTGGACCCAGACCATGCGCTGCTGGCCCTGGGCATCCGGCACGTTTTGCCAGAAACTCTTGCCCTCGGCGGGGAGGAGGCGCGGCAGTGGCAGCGTCGGATCGGCCGCGAGCGCATGACTGATCGCGGCGCATTGCTGGTCGACGAGGGCGGGCTCGCCCTGCGGGCGCATCGCCTTGACGATGACGTCGCCCTCGCTGGTCCGGCCGCGGAAGTTGAGATCGTATTCGCCGCCGAGCTGCCGCAGCCCGCCAGCGATGCCGAACTGCTCGGCCACCCCACGCAACCAGACGTGTTCCATCATCTCTCCCCCGCCGCCGAGCTGCATGGCTCCGCGCTCGTTTCCTCAGGCCCGGTCGAATCGACTGGCGCCGTCATCCATAGCCAGAAAGCCGGCCGGTTTGCTCCCGCAAAGTTTGCGGGGCGGCGGCCGCCGGGTTGCGTGGGGCGAGGGCGACTTGGATGCTTTCGATCTGCCGCCCCGTTTGTCATTCCGGGGCGCGCCGGAGGCGTGAACCCGGAACCCACGACCGGGTGAGACATCCTGTGGTCCGTCGCGGGCTGCTCGCCCAGTCGTGGATTCCGGGTTCTTCGCTGCGCGAAGCCCCGGAATGACAACTAGGCCTGGATCGGCTCGCCGGACAGCCAGCGCTGCTTCGCCCGCTCGATCGCCTCGCGGACGGTGTCCGGCGCGGTGCCGCCATAGCTGCGGCGGCTGCGGACCGAATGCTCCGGCGCCAGCACCTCGAACACCGCTTCGCTGATCCGGGGATCGACCGAGCGCATGGCGTCGAGGTCGAGCGCCTGCAAGGTGCAGCCCTTGGCCTCGGCCAGCGCGACGACCCGGGCGGTGATGTGATGGGCGTCGCGGAAGGGGATGCCGGCCTCGCGCACCAGCCAGTCGGCGAGGTCTGTCGCGGTCGGGAAGCCGCGGTCGAGGAAGGCGCGCATACCCTCGGGGCGCACGGTGAGATCGCGGATCATGCCGGTGGTGGCGGCGACGCAGAGCTCGACCGTCTCCAGCGCGTCGAACATCGGCTCCTTATCCTCCTGCATGTCCTTCATGAAGGTCATCGGCAGACCCTTGACCATCACCAGCATGCCGGTGAGCGAGCCGACGACGCGGCCGGTCTTGCCGCGTACCAGCTCGGCGGCGTCGGGATTGCGCTTCTGCGGCATGATCGAGGAACCGGTGGTGAAGGCGTCCGAAAGCGCGATGAAGCGGAAGCCGTCGCTGCACCAGAGCGTGATCTCCTCGTTGAGGCGCGAGAGATGCACGGCCAGCATCGAGCAGCAGAACAGCAATTCGCAGATATGGTCGCGCGCGCCGACCGAATCCATCGAGTTCTCGGTCGGCCGGGCGAAGCCGAGCTCGGTTGCAGTGAACTGCCGGTCGATCGGGAAGGCGGTGCCGGCGAGCGCGGCGGCGCCGAGCGGCGAGACATTGGCGCGCTGGCGCGCGCCGGCCAGGCGCTCCCGGTCGCGGCCGAACATCTCGACATAGGCCATCAGGTGGTGGCCGAAGGTCACGGGCTGGGCGACCTGCATATGGGTGAAGCCCGGCATGATCGTATCGGCATGCTCGCTCGCCCGCTCGATCAGGGCCTGCTGCATGTTGCGGATGGCGCCGTCGAGAGCATCGATCGCGTCGCGCATCCAGAGGCGGACATCGGTGACCGCCTGGTCGTTGCGGCTGCGGGCGGTGTGCAGGCGCCCGGCCGGCTCGCCGATGATCTCCTTGAGGCGGGCTTCCACGTTCATGTGGATGTCCTCGAGGTCGATGCTGAATTGCAGCTCGCCGCGGTCGATCTCGCCGCGGATCTGGTCGAGCCCGGCCTGGATGCGCTCGTTGTCGGCGCTGGCGATGATGCCCTGGCGGGCGAGCATCGCGGCATGGGTCTTGGACGCGGCGATGTCCTGCCGATAGAGCCTGTAGTCGAAGCCGATCGAGGGATTGATCCTGCGCATCACATCGGCCGGAGCCGTCGTGAAGCGGCCGCCCCACATCTTGTTGGCACCGGGGTTCTGGTCGGACATGATGGGCTCTCCGGGAGCGGCTTTGACGTCGCCGACATGGATAGCGATCGCGATTTGGACTGTAAATTCCAAAATCGACCTTGACGTCTAAATCATGCTCATCATACTCGCAGGCAGATGCGGCGGATCGGCCGGCGCGGGACGGGCAGCATGAAGATCGAAGAATTCACCCTGGAGCGCATCCAGTCGCTCTACGAGAACACTGTCGAGTTCAATCTCTCGGATAGCGGCGTCCATCCCTATTCGCTGAACGAATTGCTCAGCCCGGAGCAGCGCGCGAAGCTGATGGAGGTCGAGCTCGGCTATGGCTGGACCAATGGCGCGGTCGAATTGCGCGAGGACATCGCCAAGCTCTATCGGAAGCGGACTTCGGACGAGGTGATCGTCACCAATGGCTCGGCCGAAGCCAATTTCCTGATGGTGATGTCGCTGATCGAGCCGGGCGACGAGATCGTCGTCTTCGTGCCGAACTACCTGCAGATCTGGGGCTGGGCGCGGGCGATCGGCGCCACCGTCAAGGAAGTGAAGCTGCGCGAGGAGCTGGGCTGGACGCCCGATCTCGACGAGGTTCGCCGTGCCATCACGCCGCGTACCAAGCTGATGACCATCTGCAACCCGAACAACCCGACCGGCAGCCTGCTGTCGCGCGAGACGATGGATGCGCTGGTCGAGATCGCCCGGGCGCAGGGCTGCTATCTCCATGCCGACGAGGTCTACAAGGGCGCCGAACTCGAAACCGACGAGCCGCCCAGCTTCGCCGATCTCTACGAGAAGGCGATCGTCACCAGCGGGCTCTCCAAGGCGATGGCGCTGCCCGGCCTGCGCATCGGCTGGCTGGTCGGCCCGGCCAAGGACATCTACACCGCCTGGCAGAACAAGGACTACACCTCGATCACCACGAGCGCGCTGAGCGAACATATCGCCCGCATCGTCGTGCAGCCGGGCAAGCGCGCCGAGATCCTGCAGCGGAGCAAGACCATCCTGCGGGAGAACCTCGCGCTGCTCACCAATTGGGTGAAGGCGAACGAGGAGTTCTTCTCCTTCGTGCCGCCCAAGGCCGGCGGCATGGCCTTCATCAAGTACAGCCACTCGATGAACTCGACCGAGCTGGTTCACCGTTTGCGTGAGGAGCGCGGGATCATGCTGCTGCCGGGCGACGTCTATGGGATGGACGGCTATATCCGCATAGGCATCGGCGCGCCCGGAGACCATCTCTCGGCCGGGCTGGAGCGCTTGAGCGACTATCTCAAGTCGCAGCCGCGCTAGGCTTACGCATGACGCCGGAACTCGCCCCCTATCTGCCGGTCTGCGATGCGGTGGCGCTGCTGTTCCGGCCGCATGCCGAGGTCGTCCTGCATGATTTGGGCTCGCAGAGCGTCGTGCATATTGCCGGCAATTTCTCGCAGCGCGTGCTGGGCGAGCCGTCCCTGCTCGACGAGATCGGCTTCGATCCGAATGAGACGATCATCGGTCCCTATGAGAAGGTGAACTGGGACGGGCGGCGGCTGAAATCGATCAGCATCGTGCTCTCGGCCGGGGCCAAGGCGATCGGCGTGCTCTGCATCAATGTCGATGTCTCGCAGTTCCATGCGCTGATGCAGACACTCCATGCCTTTGCGACGGTGCCGGCCGGTGCCGAGAAGCCGCAGGCGCTGTTCAAGGAAGACTGGCACGAGCGCATCAACGAGTTCGTGCAGCAATGGACGCAAAGCCGCGGCCTTGCCGTGACCAGCCTCAGCCGGGCCGAGAAGCGCGAGCTGGTCGCGGACCTCGCCGCCAACGGTGCCTTCGGTGGCCGCAATGCCGCCGCCTATATCTCGCGCATCCTCGGGCTCGCTCGCGCGACCGTCTACAACTACCTCAACCAGGCCAACGAGACCCCGGATGCTTGACCTGTCGCGTGCGGAGATCGAGGCCGCCGTCGATCTCGACCGGGCCTTCATCGCGCTGGAAGAGGGGTTCAAGGCGGCGGCTGCCGGCCGGGTCCAGATGCCGCCGGTCGGCTATCTCGGCTTCCCCGCGCATAATGGCGACTGCCATATCAAGTTCGGCCATATCGCCGGCGATTCCGTTTTCGTCGTGAAGATCGCGACCGGGTTCTACGACAATCCGGCCAAGGGCCTGCCGACGACGAGCGGCATGATGATCGCGCTCTCGGCCGAGACCGGCGCGGTCGTCGCGATCCTGCGCGACGAGGCTTGGCTCACCGATCTCAGGACGGCGCTGGCCGGGGCTATCGCGACGCGGGCCGGGATGCGGGCCGATGCGCGCCGGATCGGGATCGTGGGTGCCGGCACGCAGGCACGTTTTCAGATTCGTGCCGCCGCGCATCTGCTGCGCGAGCGCGAGCCGCTTTTTGCGGTATGGGCGCGTTCGCCGGAGAAGCTTGAAGCGCTGAAGAGCGATCTTGCGGGGGAGGGGATCGTTATCGAGCCGGTGGCAGAACTGGAAGCGCTCTGCGCGCAATCGGATGCGCTGATCACGGTGACGCCGGCCGCCGCTCCGATCATCCGCGACGACTGGATCAGGCCGGGCACGCATATCACGGCGCTCGGTGCCGATGCGCCGGGCAAGCAGGAGCTGGACAGCGCGCTGGTGGCGCTTGCCGATACGCGGATCGCGGATTCGCTGGAGCAGAGCCTCGACCATGGCGAATTCGCCGCCGCTGCCAAGGTCGGGCTGATCGATGCGGGCGATTGCGTCGAGCTGGGGGCGGTGCTGGCAGGGGACGTGCCGGCGCGGCGCTCGAACGACGATATCACCATCGCCGACCTCACGGGGATCGCGGTGCAGGATATCGCGATTGCGCGGGTGGTGCTGGACGGGATCGGGCGTCGATAGCGCCAGCAGTCTTTGAATGTTTCGCTAGAACCTCATCGTCATCCCGGACAAGCCGCGTCAGCGGCGCCGATCCGGGATCCATCGGAGGGTGTGGCGCTTTATGATGGATCCCGGGGCAAGCCCGGGATGACGGTGTGGTTCCGGAGTGCCGTCGAATGCCCTGAGGGCTCTTCAGTCAGCCCTTGCACCGCGCCAGAAACCGATCCATTCGCGCCAGCCCGTCGCGCAGTACTTCGGTCGGGACGCCGATGCCGATGCGGATGTGTTTCTCGATGCCAAACCAGCTCCCGGCGACGACGAAGACGCTCTCCTCCTCGCGCAGCTTCTGAGAGAAGACTTCGGAGGGCATGTCGAGCGGATAGCGCAGGAAGGCCATGCCGCCGGCCTGCGGGCGCCGCCACGACCAGTCGTTATGCTGCGCCATCCATTGCGCCACGAGATCGGAATTGCTGCGCAGCAAATCGCGGCCGCGCGCGAGCAGGCGGCCGCGCGTTTCCGGCCGCATCACCTCCTCGGCGAGGATCTGGCTGAGGATGCCGCTGCCGATCGTGGTGTAGTCCTGCCGCTCCGCTGCCGATGCGACGACTGCTTCCGGTGCGACGATCCAGCCGAGGCGCAAGCCGGGGCAGGCGAGGGATTTCGACAGGCTCGAGGTCACCACGACCTTGGGATAGCTGCCCCAGAGCGTTTCGGTCTCGGCCTCGTCGATCTCGCCGCCGCGATAGATCTCGTCGACCATGAGCCAGGCGTCGTTACGCCGGGCGGCCTCGACGAGCGCGGCGCGGCTTGCGGCCGAGAGCACGCTGCCGGTGGGGTTAGCGGGATTGGTGACGGCGATCGCCTTGGCGCCGGCGGCGACCTTGGCGAGAACTGTGGGATCGATCTGCCAGTCGCTATCGCCTGAGAGTTCGAGCCGGCGGATGTCGAAGCCGAGCGCGCGGCCGAGCCCGTCGATCTGCATGAAGTTCGGCAGGGCGAAGACCAGGGCGTCGCCGGGCTCGAACAGGGCCATCAGCGCAATCATCGTCGCCTCGGAGGAGCCGTTGGTGACGAGCACGTTCGCGGCGGTCGCGCCCGGATACCACGAGGCGATGTTGGCGCGCAGGTCCGGCCGGCCATCGGTCCAGCCATAGCCGAGCGGCTGCTTCAGCAGGTCGCGCGCGGCCTCTTCGCCCAGGATATCCTCGATCGACCAGGGATGGACGCCGCTCTCGGTCAGGTTGATCTCGACGTCGTTCTCGAAGAGCGTCTGGTTCCGCTCCATCTGGAAAATGTCGAACTTCACGCGAGCCTCCGCCTTGCGGTCTGTCGCTTGCCGCCGGGGCGGCAAGGCTGTGACGGTCATCTGTGCAGATGGGAAAGGAACGGGTCAAGGCAAATTTGGACAGTAAGTCCAATTTGGACTGATTGTTTATGTTCGATCGCCGTCGGGTTCGTAGCGTGCTCGTCACACGGAATTCCGAAGGTGAGCGGGTGGCCAATCCGGCCTCGGATTTTCTCTTCGCCTTGCCGGGAACCGCGGCCGCCCTATATCCGTTGGCCAGCCATGTTTGAATCGCCGATGCCTACTTCGAATTTCCGCTTTCCCGGTGTCCTGAACTCCCAGGAGCTGCTCGTCGCAGAAGCCGTTCAGGCCAGGGCCTGGGCCGCGATCGGACATGACAGCAGGATCGATGCCGAGCTGGAGAGCGAAGCGCGCGACCGGCTGGGCCGCATCATCCTGCGGCTGATGTCGAACGCGTCCGACTCCGTTTCGGATCTCACATCGGCTGCCGTCGCCGAGTTCAAGGCGACCCGCCCGGCGATCCGCGTCGAGCTGTCGGGGCCGCAGGGCGGCTAAGCCTTCCAATTCCCAAACGAAACCCGCGGGTCATCCCGGGCGACCGAAGGGAGACCCGGGATCCATTCCGGAACGGTTCAGGCATGGATCCCGGATCTCCGCTTCGCTGCGTCCGGGATGACCCGCGCTTTGGGCTGAGATGGCTGCCAGAATGAGTGAGGTAGGCCTCACTCATTCTCAAGCTGCGTTGTGTCTAGTCCGCCCGCTCAATGAGCGGCCATGTCGAGCGGCGGCTCGACATCGTCTGTGATCGGGTTGGCAAAGGGGTTCTTGGCGCGGAAGGCGGCGAACTCGTCCTTGGCCGCCTTGAGCAGGGCGGGATCGTTCAACACGTCCGAGGCGACGCCGGCCATGGTCTTGGCCGCGAGCGCCAGGCCCTTGTGCGCGGCCGGGGCGAGGCCCTGCGCGACGAGCTGCCAGGAATGGCCGGGCGTGCCGATCGCGTAGCAGGCGGTGCGGCACTGCACGGTCGGGACGACCCAGCTCACCGTGCCGACATCGGTCGAGCCGACGGAGGTATCGTTGCCGGCGCCGAGCGGATAGATCTCGTCGCTCAGTGCCTCGCCCTCCTTCGGCTTCAGGTCGAAGCGGCCATAGGCGGCGGCGATGTCCTGCGGGCTCAGCGTCTCCTGGAATTTCGCGGCGAAGGCATGGTCGGCGGCGTCGAAGCCGGGGCCGCCCAGCGCCAGCAGATTGGCCTGCATCGCTTCTTCCAGCGGGCGGTTGCCGACGAGATTGGCGTCGCCCGAGAGCTGCTTGATCGCGACCGTGGTCTCGCTCATCAGGGCGCCGCCCTCGGCGATCTTCTTCACGCGGGCGACGAGCTCCCACATCTCACTGAGCGTGGCGGCGCGGATGAGCTGGCGCGTCGTCGCGGTGGCCTGCACAACATTGGGGGCGATGCCGCCGGCATTGATGATCGCGTAATGCACGCGCGCGGTCGATGGCATGTGCTCGCGCATGTAGTTCACGCCGATATGCATCAATTCGACCGCGTCGAGCGCCGAGCGGCCAAGATGCGGCGCGGCGGCGGCATGCGAGGCGCGGCCGGAGAAGGTGAACTCGATCTCGACGCAGGCCAGCGAGAAGGCGCGATTGACGCCGTTGAACGAGGCGGGGTGCCAGCACAGCGCGATATCGACATCGTCGAAGGCGCCGGCGCGCACCATGAAGCCCTTGGCCGAGCCGCCTTCCTCCGCGGGGCAGCCGTAATAGCGCACGCGGCCCTTGAGGCCGTTGGCGGCGAGGTAGTCCTTCACCGCGGCGGCGGCGAGCAGCGAGGCCGAGCCCAGCATGTTGTGGCCGCAGCCATGGCCGTTGCCGCCCTTTTCGACCGGGGTCTCGGTCGCATTGCCGGCCTCCTGGCTCAGGCCCGGCAGGGCGTCGAACTCGCCCATGATCGCGATGACCGGGCCGCCCTCACCGGCCTCGCCGATGACCGCGGTCGGGATGCCCGCGACGCCGGTCGTCACGCGAAAGCCCTCGCTTTCCAGCATGGCGAGGTGCTCGGCGGCCGAACGGACCTCCTGATAGTTCAGCTCCGGCATGTGCCAGATGCGATCGGAGAGCCCGAAATAGGCGGGAGCCTTGTCGTCGACCCGACGCCAGACATCCTTGCTGTTGCTCATGGAAGCTTCCTCCTGCGCGGGTCGTTCAGCCCGATTCCGTGCCGGGGTTCTGGCATGGGGCGGTGGGGGTCACAAGCGGGGCGCCCTCGGAGCCGCCTGTCATCCCGTGCGCGCTCCAGCGTGTAACGCTGCGGCGCCGACACGGGACCGCGCGACGAGAAGGCGCCTTTTCCTGAGAACGGTCCCGTGTCTGCGCAGCGGCACTGCGCG
This sequence comes from Allobosea sp. ASV33, assembly GCF_016428755.1. Taxonomy (GTDB): domain Bacteria; phylum Pseudomonadota; class Alphaproteobacteria; order Rhizobiales; family Beijerinckiaceae; genus Allobosea. The sequence continues at coordinate 30,351 of NZ_JAELTI010000041.1, read as the reverse complement.
CCGCAGCGCGCACGGAATGACACCTTCATTCAGATACGCTTGCTTCTTGCCGGCTCCCCCAGCGACGGAACCGCTTGAGGCGATTGGTGGTTTCCATCGCATTGCCGGCTCACCGTAGCGGAAACCGCCAATGCCGGCTGCCGCCGCACAGAAATTTGGCTCGTTCTGCCAGTGCTTCCGTGCATGATCGGTTGAACTGGGGAGTTCGAGCCAAAATCCATGACAACAACAGATCCGCGCCTGTCGTTTCTCGCCGAGCTGGAGAAGAAAATCCTCTGGCTGGCCTCGTGGACGATCCACAACGCCAACCACATCCGCCAGAACGAGGACGGGATGAAGGTGGGCGGGCACCAGGCTTCCTCGGCCTCGCTCGCGACGATCATGACGGCGCTCTACATGGCCGCGCTGAAGCCGCAGGACCGGGTCGCGGTGAAGCCGCATGCCTCGCCGATCTTCCACGCCATCAACTATCTGATGGGCCTGCAGACGCGGGAGAAGCTCGAGAACTTCCGCGGCTACAAGGGCGCGCAGAGCTACCCCTCGCGCACCAAGGATATCGACGATGTCGATTTCTCGACCGGCTCGGTCGGTCTTGGCGTCGCGCAGACGCTGTTCTCCTCGCTGACGCAGGATTACGTGAAGGCGCATGGCTGGGCGAAGGACCGGCCGGAAGGCCGCATGGTCTCGCTGATCGGCGATGCCGAGCTCGACGAGGGCAATATCTTCGAGGCCCTGATGGAGGGCTGGAAGCACGGCCTGCGCAACACCTGGTGGATTATCGACTATAACCGCCAGTCGCTCGACGCCGTCATCCGCGAGGGGCTCTACGATCGGTTCGAGACGATGTTCCGCAATTTCGGCTGGGACGTGGTCACCCTAAAATACGGCTCGCTGCAGCAGGCCGCCTTCAAGGAGAAGGGCGGCGAGCGGCTGAAGGCCTGGATCGATTCCTGCCCGAACCAGCTCTATTCGGCGCTGACCTTCCAGGGCGGCGCGGCCTGGCGCAAGCGCCTGATGGACGACCTCGGCGACCAGGGGCCGGTGACGAAGCTGATCGAGAAGCGCTCGGATGCCGAGCTCTCGAAGCTGATGTGCAATCTCGGCGGCCACGACCTGCCGTCAATCCTGGAAGCCTTCGAGGCGATCGACCATGACCGGCCGGTCTGCTTCCTCGCCTATACGGTGAAGGGCTTCGGCCTGCCGATCGCCGGGCACAAGGACAACCATGCCGGGCTGATGACCAAGGAGCAGCTCGACGGCTTCCGCAAGGCGAACGACATCCGCCCCGGCCATGAATGGGACCTGTTCGAGGGCCTTGGCCTGCCTGAGGGCGAGATGCGGGCCTTTCTCGACAAGGTGCCGTTCTTCTCGCAGGGGCGGCGGCGCTTCTCGGCTCCGAAACTGCCGGTGCCGGACAAGCTCGAAGCTGGCATCCAGCCGGTGATGTCGACGCAGATGGGCTTCGGCAAGGTGCTGGACGATCTCGCCAAGACCGGCGGGCCATTGGCCGATCGCATCGTGACGACGGCGCCGGACGTCACCGTCTCGACCAATCTCGGGCCCTGGGTGAACCGGCGCGGGCTCTTCGCCAAGGCGTCGATGGCCGACACCTTCAAGGACGAGCGCATTCCCTCGATGCAGAAATGGGAATTCTCGCCGAAGGGGCAGCATGTCGAGCTCGGCATCGCCGAGATGAACCTGTTCATCAACTTGTCGGCGCTCGGCCTTTCGCATTCGATCTTCGGCGAGCGCCTGATCCCGATCGGCACGCTCTACGACCCCTTCATCTCGCGCGGGCTCGATGCGCTGAACTATGCCTGCTACCAGGATGCGCGCTTCATGGTGGTGGCGACGCCGTCAGGCGTCACGCTGGCGCCGGAGGGCGGGGCGCATCAGTCGATCGCGACGCCCTTGATCGGCATGAGCCAGGACGGGCTCTGCTCCTTCGAGCCGGCCTTCGTCGACGAGCTAGCCGTGATGATGCGCTGGTCGTTCGACTACATGCAGCGCGACGGCGAGGGCGATCCCGACGAGCGGACCTGGCTGCGCGACGAGACCGGCGGCTCGGTCTATCTGCGCCTGTCCACCCGTCAGGTCGAGCAGCCGAGCCGGGTGATGACGCCTGAGCTGGAGCGCGCCATCATCGACGGCGCCTATTGGCTCAGGAAGCCGGGGCCGAATGCTTCGGTGGTGATCGCCTATACCGGCGCGGTGGCCCCTGAGGCGATCGAGGCGGTGGGGCTGTTGTCAGAGGACCGGCGCGATGTCGGCCTGCTCGCGATCACCTCGGCGGACCGGCTCAATGCCGGCTGGCAGGCGGCGGAGCGAGCGCGCCAGCGCGGCAATCATGCGGCGACGAGCCATGTCGAGCGATTGCTCGGCGAACTCTCGCGCGATTGCGGCATCGTCTCGGTGCTGGACGGGCACCCGGCGACGCTGGCCTGGCTCGGCAGCGTCCATGGCCACCGACAGAAGGCGCTCGGCGTCGAGCATTTCGGCCAGACCGGCACGGTCGCCGATCTCTACCGGCATTTCGGCATCGACGCGAATGCGATCGTGCATGCGGCGAACGCCGCGGCGCCGGGGCGGCCGGTGCGTTATCTCAGGGCGTTGCCGGAGTAAGGCGCGTCTGCATGAAGTCGGGCGCGAAGAGGCGCCTCAATGAAGCGTGTCATCCCGCGCGCGCTGCGGCACGCAGTGCTGCTGCGCAGATGCGGGACCGCCTTCAGAAAGAAGCGCCTTCTCGTCACGCGGTCCCGTGTCTGCGCAGCAGCGTTTTACGCTGCAGCGCGCACGGGATGACAGGCGCCCTTCAATAAGGCGTCCTTCAATAAAGCGCCTTAGGCGACTGTCAGAACCGCGGTGTCGCGAAGGTGTTCGCGAACGGGTTCGTGCCCGCGCCGATGCGGCCGGGCAGGGTGCCTTCGCCGTAGAGCTCGCCCGTGCTGGCATAGACCGGCGAAGCCGACATGTGCTGGCTGGCATAGCGGTTCAGCGAGCCGACGGGCACGACGTTGCCGGGATCGAGATAACTGCGCTTCTGCACGGTGACGCGCAGCGGGCCGCGGCGGTTCTGGGCTTCGGCGATGCCGGCCATGACGGTCGAGGCCGTCACGGCGACGGCGAGAATGGCGGCAACGCGCTTGAACGACATCATGACGGCGATCTCCGGGAGCGGACTGATCCACTCGATGTAAGCATCGAAAAACCGGCGCAAAGACTAGCACCGCCTCGTTAACAACTTTGTTAGCGGTTGCGGCGGGGCTTCTTGGCGCGGCGCGGACGAGGCTCGGTCGCGGGCTCGGCCGCTGCCGTCTTCATCCGCAGGGCTGGCATCGTGCCGTCGGCGTCGAGCCAGGACGTCTTGCGGCCGGTCGCCGAGAGGCGCGGCGTGGCGCAGCCCGGCTGGCGCCGGAGTTCGCTGCGGGCGAAGGCGGCGCGCAATTCCGGCTCGGCGCCGGCATTGGCGAGGTCGAGCCGGTCGATCAGGCAAGTCAATTGCTTGCGGTCGCTGGGCTTGGCGCCGGCGCACCACCAGCCGCTCATCGCGAAAGGCGCATCGGGGCCGACCGTCCGGAAGGCGAGGCAGGCGCGGCTCTCGCTGCCGTCGCCAAGGACGATATCGGCGGTTTCGAGCGGGCCGAAGCGGGTCTCGATCGCGGCCGGCGTGCCGCCGCGCTCGACGGCGAGGCTGCGCAGCGCAGCGGCGTGAACCAGCGCGACGGTGAAGGAGCCGGTGCCGGCGGCGTTGCCGTCACCCGTCTTCAGACGCAGCGAGAGATGCGGCGCGGAGCCTGCGAAGGAGCCGAAGCTCAGGAGATCCTCCCGCTGGCCTCCCTCCCGGCTGCGCCGGGCTTCGATCGCAGGCGCCTCGCGGCCGAGCTCGGGCGCCTCCAGATTGAAGATCGCGATCGGGCGGGAGATCGCCACCCAGTCGGCCTCGGACGTCCCGAGGAGCGGTCTGCGTCCCACAGCCATGGTCTGGGTCGTGGCTGCTGCGACGGGCGATGACAGACTGGCGAGCTGGGTCCGGCCTTCGCCGCTGCCGGACAGGCCTGTGACCAGCGCGGCTGTGAGGCTGACGCCGACGAGCGCTGCCGCAACCCGCCAGGCGAGAGCGCCCGGCAGGCCAAATCCGCCGCGCGGTATGAGGCGGCGGCCGATGCGGCATGCTGCGCGGAACGCGGCCTCGATGCGGTCGGCGCTGGTGATCAAGGACGGGACGAGATCGATGGCGGCGGCGCGCCTCCAAGCGCTGCGGCAAAGCGTGCCGGCGCGGGACAAGCCATGCCGGAGCCGCAGCAGCAGCGGCCGAAGCCGCGACATCAACTCGTTCGAACGCAAACGCAACCCGTCACTCCCGCGCGAGGCGATGGCCACGCAATCCTCACTCAGGCGGGCAGGCTGAACCGCCGGAGTCGCCGTCGGGTTACCGGGCAGGGGCGATCGACCGACAGCGTGAACGGGAGGTCAACGAGCACGGTTAATGGGCGACGCCGCGCGCGACTATGAGGAGGAGATTGACTTTTTGCCGTTGCCGGTGTTCTGACAGGTGTGTGGTGCAAGGTTGCGCCGCCTAGCGACGCTTTCAGCCCTTCGGGATTGGCTCTGTGACTGTCCGTCTGACGACGACGAAACTCACGACCAAAACGACGACCGGGAAAACCGGCCTGTCGCGCTGACGCTTCGCCTCGGTTCCGGGTCCATCTCCCCCCGGCGGGGAGAGATCGCCGAACCCGCCCGAAACCGGTGCGGGGCGGCCCCCAAAGGGAGACCCGAACCGCCTTATCCGCAAAGGATCACATCATGAGCTTCAAGGTCGCAGTCGTCGGAGCAACCGGCAATGTAGGCCGCGAGATGCTGGACATTCTCGCCGAGCGCGCCTTCCCCGTCGGCGAGGTCGTGGCGCTCGCCTCCTCCCGCTCGGTCGGCACCGAGGTTTCCTTCGGCGACAAGACGCTGAAGTGCAAGGCGTTGGAGCATTACGACTTCTCCGACACCGATATCTGCCTGATGTCGGCGGGCGGCGATGTCTCCAAGGCCTGGTCGCCGAAGATCGGCGCGCAGGGCTGCGTCGTCATCGACAACTCCTCGGCCTTCCGCATGCACCCGGACGTGCCGCTGATCGTGCCCGAGGTGAACGCCGCCGCCGCTGCCGGCTTCACCAAGATGAACATCATCGCCAACCCGAACTGCTCGACCGCGCAGCTCGTCGTGGCGCTGAAGCCGCTGCACGACAAGTTCGGCATCAAGCGCGTCGTCGTCTCGACCTATCAGTCGGTCTCCGGCGCCGGCAAGGAAGGTATGGACGAATTGTTCAACCAGACCCGCGCCGTGTTCTCGGCCGGTGAGGTGACCACCAAGAAGTTCCCGAAGCGCATCTCCTTCAACCTCATCCCGCAGATCGACGTCTTCATGGAAGACGGCTTCACCAAGGAAGAGTGGAAGATGATGGTCGAGACCAAGAAGATCCTCGACAAGAACATCAAGCTGACCGCGACCTGCGTGCGCGTGCCGGTCTTCATCGGCCATTCCGAGAGCGTCAACATCGAGTGCGAGAAGCCGGTTACCGCCGACGAGGCGCGCGAGGTGCTGCGCACCGCGCCGGGCATCCTGGTGATCGACAAGCACGAGCCCGGCGGCTACATCACCCCGCATGAGGCGGCCGGCGAGGACGCGACCTATATCTCGCGCATCCGCGAGGACGCGACCGTCGAGAACGGCCTCGCCTTCTGGTGCGTCTCGGACAACCTGCGCAAGGGCGCGGCGCTGAACGCGGTGCAGATCGCCGAGGTTCTGGTCAACCGCAAGCTGATCCAGCCGCGCAAGCAGGCGGCCTGAAGCAAAATCATGCCGCTCGACCCTGTCCGGAAACGGGCAGGGTCACCGGCAACGTTCATGCGCATGGGCGGGTGACCGTCTTTGCGTGTGGATATGCGAGGCAAAACGGCTAAGGCTTGAGCATCCTTGCGCGTGAACCGAGCCCTTGCCCAACGCTCCCCTTCCTGAACCGCCGGTCGTCGCCCCGCAGGACGGCAAGCCGCTGCGCATCGACAATTCCGCGCGGGGCATCGCGCTTCTGCTGCTCTCGTCGATTTTCATGTGCAGCGGCGACATCGCCTCCAAATATCTCGCGACCACCTTGCCGGCGTTGCAGATCAGCTGGATGCGCTACGGCACCTTTGCCGCGATCATGCTCGTCACAATCTCCTTCACCGGCGGCTTTCGCAGGATGAGCACGCGCCGGCCCGGCCTTCAGGTGCTGCGGGCTCTGGGCGTGACGATCTCCTCGATCCTGTTCGTGGCCGGGCTGCACGACCTGCCGATGGCGGATGCGACCGCCACCTCCTTCGTCTCACCGCTCTTCGTGACGGCGCTGTCGATTCCGATCCTGGGCGAGATCGTCGGCTGGCGGCGCTGGTTCGCCACCATCGTCGGGCTGATCGGCGTGCTGGTCGTGGTGCGTCCCGGCGGCGAGGGCTTTCACAGCGCGTCGTTCTTCGTGCTCGGCTCGTCGTTCTTCTGGGCCTTTTCGCTGATCGTGACCCGGATGATGAGCCGCACCGAAATCCCGGTGGTGACACTGGCCTATTCCGCCACGATCGGCTTCGTCCTGCTCTCGTTGGTGGTGCCGTTCAGCTGGCAGGCCCTCGATCCCAAGGCGATCCTGATCGGCCTTTTCATCGGCAGCATCTCGACGATCGGGCATATTTTTCTGATCCAGGCTTTCCGCTATGCGGATGCCTCGCTGCTGGCGCCCTTCGCCTATTCCCAGCTGCTCTGGTCTTCGATCTTCGGCTATCTGGTTTTCGCGGCGATCCCGGATATCTGGACCTATGTCGGCGCGGCGATCATCGCCGCTTCGGGGTTGTATACGGCGCATCGCGAGCGCATCCGCGCCAGGCAGGTCGCCGGCTGAGAAGCGCTAACCAAGGATCGCGATAGCGCTGCCACCTCGCATGAGAATGCGTGGCATGGCGGCGATGTTGTCGTAGGGTGACGTTACGCCACTTGGCGCCTCTTCCCAGGAACGACCGATGCCGATCCATCTCGCACGCGCGGTTCTTGCCGCCAGCCTTTTCCTGCTGCCCGGGCTCGCAAGCGCCAAGACCTATTCCATTCCCGATCCCAATCCCGTCGCGGTGATCACGATGCCGGACGATTGGGAATCCACCGAGATCGACAAGGGCGTCGAATCGACCTCCGACGACGAGGCCGTCTACATCTCGGTCGAAGTGACCGAGCTGAAGGACGCCGCGCAGGCCATCGCCGAGGCGGTCACCTGGCTGAAGAGCAAGGGCGTCGTCGTCGATCCTGCGACGCAGGAGAAGAAGCCGTTCTCCAACAATGGCATGGAAGGCGTCCAGGTGCAGTGGACCGGCAAGGACGAGGACGGCCCGACCCATGTCAGCCTGACCTTGCTGCAGGTCACCGAGACCAAGGGCCTCGTCGTGACCTACTGGGCCTCGCCCGAGGGCGAGAAGGAGAACCTCAAGGATCTGGCCTCGATCATCGACAGCCTGAAGGCGCTGAAATAACGCGTCGCGGTCAGCGTGGGGCCGGCGCGGTGCCGGTCCCGCGCCCATAGCGCGCCATGAACATCGCGATCGCCTCGCCGACGACGCGGTTGATTTCCTCGTCGCTCGGGGGCGTGCGGACGGCGTTGAACAGGCGGGGGCGCGTCAGCGTCGACTGGCAGAGGTCGAGGAACTGCACGGCGGCGAGATAGGTGTCGTCGATCGCGAGCTTGCCTTCGGCCACCATCCGATCGAGATAGCCCGCGATCAGCTTCGAGCCCAGCATCGGACCGTTCTCGTAGAACTCCCGGCCGAGATCGGGCATGCGCTCGGCCACGCCGATGACGACGCGGTGCGCACTGACCGCGAGATCGCCGTTGATCATCCTGACGATGCAGAGCCCGAAGCGGCTCAGGGCCCGCACGGGATCGGAATCCTCGTTCAGCGCCTCGATCGCGCCGCGCTTCTGGATCTCGCGCTCGCGCTGGATCAGGTCGACGAAGAGATGCTCCTTGTCCGCGAAATAGACGTAGAGCGTGCCCTTCGAGACGTTCGCGGCGGTGGCGATGTCGCTCATGCTGGCGGCATCGAAGCCGCGCGAGGTGAACACCTGCAGCGCGCCGTCGAGAATCTGGCGGCGCTTGTCGGGGTCGGTGCCGGCGATGCGGCGATTGCGGGGGCCCGTCTTTACCGGGGCTTCAGAGATTTCCGACATTGTGTTCCGGCCCGGTCTGCGGGCCCTGCATGGCGACTGCGAAAAAAGAATCGAACCAATCGGTTCGATTTGACTTGATATGCATCATTGCCCGCGCTATTTCAAGCGCAATCGAACCGAGCGGTTCGAATTGACATGCAGGACGCCCAATGTCTGCTGAGACCGCATCCGAACATCGCCGCGACCGGCTCAAGCTGGTCGACGCCAAGGCCGAGACCGCCCAGCCGGCCGAACCCACAGCCCGCGACGCGCAGGCGAAGAGCGCCCCTCCCGAGGCGACAGAGGCCAAGGCCAAATCAGGAAAGAGCCCCTTGAAGCGCGGCGCGCTGTTGCTGGTGGCCGCGGCTGCCGTCGGCGCCGGGCTCTGGTACGGCATCGACTGGTGGCGCAATGGCCGCTTCATCGTCTCGACCGACGATGCCTATGTCGGCGCCGAGATGGCGACGATTTCGGCCAAGCTCTCCGCCAATATCGCGACCGTCTCGGTGCGCCAGAACCAGGAGGTCAAGGCCGGGCAGCCGCTCGTCGCGCTCGACGACGGAGACTGGCGGATCGCGCTGGAAAGCGCCCGCGCCAAGACCGCGACGGCGCAGGCGACGCTGGCGCGCATCGACAGCCAGGTCGAGGCGGCGCGCGCCGCCCAGCTGCAGGCGCAGGCGCAGCAGAATTCGGCCGAGGCGGCGGTGACGCGCACGGCCGCGGATTTCGAACGTGCCAGCAGCCTCGCGGCCAAGTCCTACGGCTCTCAGGCGACGCTCGATGCGGCGACCGCAGCCCGCGACCAGGCGATCGCCGCGGTCGCGAGCGCCAAGGCCGGCGTCGTGCAGGCGCAGGCCAACATCAAGGTGCTGGAAGCGCAGCGCATCGAGGCCGCCCGCCAGATCGACGAGCTCAAGGTCGCCGAGCAGAAGGCCGAGCGCGATCTCTCCTTCATGAAGATCGCCGCGCCGATCGATGGCATCGTCGCCAACACCAATATGCAGATCGGCGACCTCGTCGGTGCCGGCAAGCGCCTGATGTCGATCGTCCCGCTCGACCAGGTCTATGTCGACGCCAATTTCAAGGAGACGCAGGTCGGGCCCCTGAAGACCGGCGACAAGGCGAGCATCACCGTCGATGCGCTGCCGGGCCAGGTCTTCCATGGCACGGTCAGCGGCATCGCCGGCGGCACGGGCTCGGTGTTCACGCTGCTGCCGCCCGACAACGCGACCGGCAACTTCACCAAGATCGTGCAGCGCGTGCCGGTGCGCATCATGCTCGATCGCGAATCGACGGCGAAGCATGTGCTGCGGCCGGGCATGTCGGTCGTGGTCTCGATCGACCCGCGACCGGATGCGCAGCGCTGATCAAGCGCCATTGATGAAGCGGGTCATCCCGCACGCTCTGCGGCACGACGTGCTGTTGCGCAGATGCTGGACCGCGAGACGAGAAGCTACCGGCTCCCGCCGCTGTGAGGGCGCCTCTTTCTGATGACGGTCCCGTGTCTGCGCAGCGGCATTCCCATGCCGCAGCGCGCACGGGATGACACCCCGAGGAAAGGTAGGCCGCCATGGCCACCGCGACCCTGAATCCGGGCGCCGGCGCCAAGCCCGCCGAAGACGCCATCCCGCTTCGCCGGATCTTCGCCTTCATGGCGATGGTCTTCGGCATGTTCATGGCGATCCTCGACATCCAGATCGTCTCGGCTTCGCTCGCCGAAATCCAGGCCGGCCTGTCGGCTTCATCTGACGAGATCGCCTGGGTCCAGACGGCCTATCTGATCGCCGAAGTCATCATGATCCCGCTGTCGGGCTATCTCAGCCGGGCGCTGTCGACGCGGGTGTTCTTCTCGATCGCGGCCGCGGGCTTCACCATCTCCAGCGTGCTCTGCGCCCAGGCCTCCTCGATCAACGAGATGATCCTGTGGCGGGCGGTGCAGGGCTTCATCGGCGGCGGCATGATCCCCGGTGTCTTCGCCGCGGCCTTCACGATCTTCCCGCCGTCGAAGCGGCCGGTCGTCTCGCCCTTGATCGGCCTCGTCGCGACGCTGGCGCCGACCATCGGCCCGACCGTCGGCGGCTATCTCAGCCATGCCTTCTCCTGGCATTGGCTGTTCCTCGTCAACGTGGTGCCCGGCATCGGCGTGACCATCGCCGCCTGGACGCTGATCGATTTCGACAAGCCGGACCACAGCCTGATCAAGCGCTTCGATTGGCTAGGGCTTGCCGGCATGGCCGCCTTTCTCGGCAGCCTCGAATATGTGCTGGAGGAGGGGACGCGGCTGGACTGGTTCCAGAGCCATGAAATCGTGTTCTTCTCGGTCGTCATGGTCTTCGGCGCGGTGCTGTTCTTCTGGCGGGCGCTGACGCGCGACGATCCGCTGGTCGATCTTTACGCTTTCAGGAACCGCAACTTCGCCTTCGGCTCGCTGTTCTCGTTCTGCATGGGCATCGGCCTCTACGGCCTGACCTATCTCTACCCGGTCTATCTCGGGCGCATCCGTGGCTATGACGCGCTGATGATCGGCGAGACGATGTTCGTCACCGGCCTGTGCATGTTCTTCACGGCGCCGGTCGCCGGGCGGCTCTCGGCCAAGCTCGATCCGCGCATCATGATGATGATCGGTTTCGGCGGCTTCGCCGTCGGCACATGGTGGGCCTCCTTCATCACCTCCGATTGGGATTTCTACGAGCTCCTGATCCCGCAGGTGCTGCGCGGCTGCTCGCTCATGCTGTGCATGGTTCCGATCAACAATGTCGCGCTGGGCTCTCTGCCGCCGCAGCAGCTCAAGAACGCGTCGGGCCTCTACAATCTCACGCGCAATCTCGGCGGTGCCGTCGGGCTCGCCATCATCAACACGCTGCTGAACACGCGCACGGACCTGCACATCACCCGGCTGCACGAGATGGTCGTGGCCGGCCGGCAGGTGGCGGAGGAGGCGATCGCCAACACGGCGCAGCGCTTCATCGACTACGGCGATGCGGCGCAGACCATGGCGCTGGCCCTGGTCAACCAGCGCGTTCGTAAGCAGGCGCTGGTCATGGCCTTCGGCGACGTCTTCATCGGCCTGACGGTGATCTTCGGCAGCCTGGTCCTGATGTCGCTGTTCCTGAGCAAGCCGCCGAAGCCTGTCGCGGGCGCCGGAGGGGGCGGCCACTAGGCTTGCCCTGCGTTTGCCGCGGCCTCCGTCGGTTTTGGCTGCGCTTTCATGCATCCCCCACGCATCGAAAAGCGCGGCATTCACGGCGATGTGCTGTGGGCGCTGCCCGTTGTCGCAGGCGCGAAGATTGACATTCGGCTGATGGTTTGCCAAATATGATAACAATATCAGTAGTTTAGATGTTTTCTAAACTACGCTGCCGAGGTTCGGCGTGTGGAAGGCGTTACGATGAGCGTTCTGGCGAGCAAGGCTCAGGATCACAAGCCCGTGGCGGGCGATCATATCCCGTGGCCGCAGAAAAACCCGACGAGCTGTCCGATCAGCGCCGTGAAGGCGCGCCTGCGGACGGCGGGCCTGCGCCCGACGCGCCAGCGCATGGCTTTGGGCTGGCTGCTCTTCGCCAAGGGCGACCGCCATGTCAGTGCCGAGATGCTCTACGAGGAGGCGCTGCGGGCCCGCGAGCCGCTCTCGCTCGCGACCGTCTACAACACGCTGCGCCAGTTCTCGGAAGCCGGCCTGCTGCGCCAGGTCTCGGTCTCCGGCCCCAAGACCTTCTTCGACACCAACGTGTCGGAGCACCACCATTTCTACAACGAGGACGACGAGACCGTCACCGATATCCCGGGCTCGATGATCCAGGTCGCCGGCCTGCCGGATGCGCCCGAGGGCATGGTGATCTCCTCGGTCGAGGTCATCGTCCGTCTGCGCAGCGCCGATGGCGAGGAAATCGAGACGAAGCGGGTGGTGGGCCACCACGCGTGATCGTCTGCTCCTGCAACGTCCTGTCCTGCGGCCAGATCAAGGGCACGATTGCTGCCGACGGCAGCGGCCCCCGGACGGCCGGCGAGGTCTATGACTGTCTGGGCTGCAGCCCGGATTGCGGACGTTGCGCGCGTGAGGTTCGGGCCTTGCTGGCCGAGGCTCGCGCGGTCTGCGCGACGCAATGCGGCAGTTGCGCCAGCCGCGAGATCGAATGCGCCGTGCATGTCTCCGTCGGGCGCATGCTCGACGGGATCGAGTTCGGCGAGGAGAGCGTGGCGGCCTGAGGCCGGCGCTCCCATGGCGGCCCGATCAAAAGCGGTAGGACCGCTTTTTACCCCTTCACTTCCGGAAGAAGCCCGTCTACATTAGTATTATTCTAATGTAGATTGCGGAGTGCACCCGATGAAGGGCGATAAGAAGGTTATCGAGTATCTCAACAAGGGGCTGCGCTCGGAGCTCACCGCCATCAACCAGTACTGGCTGCATTATCGCATGCTAGACAACTGGGGCCTGAAGGAGATGGCCAAGACCTGGAAGAAGGAATCGATCGAGGAGATGGTCCATGCCGACCGCTTCGTCGACCGCATTCTCTTCCTCGAAGGCTTCCCGAACCTGCAGACGCTCGACCAGCTCCGCATCGGCGAGACCGTCAAGGAAGTGATCGAGTGCGATCTCAAGGCCGAGGTGGAGGCCCGCTCGCTCTATCAGGAAGCGGCGAAATATTGCCGCGAGGTCGGCGATTACCCGTCCGAGGACTTGTTCAAGGCCCTGATGAAGGATGAGGAAGGCCATATCGACTTCCTCGAGACGCAGCTCGACCTGATCGCGCGCGTCGGTATCGAACTCTACACCCAGAAGCATATCGGCGGTCTGGAAGGCGACGACCACGAGCACTGAGGCGGTTGAGTTGCGCCGCTCCGGCGGCGCGCCTCCCGTCGTTTCGGTCATGCCAAAAGAAAAGGCCCGCCGGATGGCGGGCCTTCGTTATTTCAGCGAAGCTGCGGGCGATCAGATGAAGCTGACGTCGGCAGCTTCCGGACCCTTGCGGCCGGTGCGGATCGAGAAGCGCACGCGCTGCCCGTCCATCGGCGGCTGCAGGCCGCTGCGGCCCAGCGACGAGACGTGCAGGAACACGTCCGGGCCGCCCTTGTCGGGGGCGATGAAGCCGAAGCCGCGGTCCGAGTTGAAGAACTTCACGGCGCCGTCATAGGGGCCTTCGACCGGGCCGCTGTTGCGATCCTGGAAGCCGCCGCCGCGCGGGCCGCGATCGCCGCCGCCGAAGCCGCCGCGATCCCCGCCGCCGTAGCCACCGCGGTCGCCACCGAAGCCGCCGCGATCCCGATCGCCATAGCCGCCGCCACCGCCGAAATCATCGCGCGGAGGACGGGGCGAGAAAGCGCGGGGTGCCGGCGCGGTCTGCGTCGCCGTCGAGGCGTCGATCTCATGGACAGCGACGACCTGAAGGCCGCGGCGACCTTCGCCGAGATCGGCAACGATCGTCGCGCCGGGCAGCAGGTCCTGCTGATCGAGCGGGCCGATGGCCGAGACATGCAAGAAGACATCGCCCGAACCGTCGGAGGGCGATGCGAAACCGAACCCCTTCTCGGGGTCGAACCACTTGACCTTGGCTTCAATGTTTTCGTGCGTGACGAAAGGCTGAGCAGCGGGAGGCTTGCGACGATCGAACATGGATCTTCAAATATGAGTGACCGGGAGCACGCAACTTAGCGCATGCCGGGCGTGCCGTCATCGGGGTCAACGCGAAATTATTGCACGCCATTTTACGGCGCAATAGTGGTTTTTTCGGTTGCCCTACCTAACGTCACATGAGGCCTTTGTCATGCATGTGGTGCATGTAACTGCGCGGTTATCGCTCGATTTTTCCGCTGGGTCGGCGAAAATGCCGCAGGTCGCGCTCTTGCAATCGCGCGCCGACAGTACGATGTCTGTGCCGAGTTAGGGAAGACAACGCCTCCTGGTCGGTTAGCGCGGCACTTGCGCAGTTCAGGAGATGACAATTGGTCCGTTCGCGACAATCCGGCAAAAGAGCCGGCGATGGCGTGATCCGGCGGCTGTGGCCGACGGAGCGCGATCTGTTCAGAGAGCATCTGCTCAGGCTCGACCCCGTGACGCGCCACCAGCGCTTCGGCACGGCGGTGAATGACGAGTTCCTCGAATCCTATGCCAGGACGACATTCAATGTCGGCGGCCTGGTCTATGCCTATGTCGTCGACGGCGTGGTGCGCGGGGCGGCCGAATTGCGCGGCCTCGACGACATCATCGCGCTGACCGGCGAGGCTGCGTTCAGCGTCGAGACGCCGTGGCGGCGCCGTGGGGTCGGTTCGCAACTGTTCGGCCGGCTGATCACGGCGGCGCGCAATCGCGGTGTCCGCACGCTCTATCTGACCTGCCTGCCGGAGAATACGGCGATGCGCCGGCTCGCCGCGAAGTTCGAGGCCGATCTCGTCGGCGGCTATGCCGATGTCGAGGGCGTGATCGCGACCGGGGCTGCGACGCCCTTCACGATCCTCGACGAGGCGCTCGACAACGCCAAGGGCTTCGCGACGATGGCCCTGTCGATCCAGAAGAGCTTCTGGCCGAGCACGCTGCTGGCCCGGACCTTCGGAGCTTGAGCCTCGAACTCACGGCCTCTGTGCCGGCCTAACCACCGTCATGCTCGCCCTTGTGGCGAGCATCCACGCCTTGAACACAGGCCTTCATCGACGAAGACGTGAATGGCCGGGACGAGCCCGGCCATGACGCAGCTGGCTTAGCCTCTACCGGTTCAGCGACAGCGAGGCGCCGGATTTGGTGACCGCGCCGTCGAGCGCGCCGGAGCCGGAGCTGCGCAGCCGGGCCGCGACCGTGCCGCCCTGCTGGTAGAGATAGACCTCGCCATCCCGGAAATCCCAGGCCGAAATCTTCTGCAGATCCTTGTTGGCGCAGCCGGACGAGGAGGCGCGGTAGAGATCGAGCGTCGGGCTGCTCGACAATTGCACCCGGCAGGTTCCCCCGGTCGCCTCGCGAGCCGTCCAGCCGCCGACCATGCCGTCCCGGCTGGCCGAGGGGCGCGGCGCTGCCGCGGGTGCCGGGCCGAGGCCCGCGACCTGATTGTTGCTGCCGCGCAGGCCTGGGTCCTGCCCCGGCTGGCCGGCCGGGGGCAGGCCCTGCGGCTGGCCTTGCGGTGCGGCCCCGGCATTGGGATCGAAGAACGGGTCCTGGGGCGGGGGCAGGGCGCCGCCCTGCGGGGCACCCGCGACAGGATAGCCCCCGGCCTGGGGCGGCGCAGCGGGATAGCCGCCCGGCGGCGGCAGAGGCTCCGAGGTGATCGGGGCCGAGCTGATCGGCGGCGCGGAGGGCAGGGGCTGGCTGTAGGAGGGCTGGTTCATCACCGGCCCGTCGAAGCGCTGCGAGCCGGCGCAGGCCGTCAGCGCCAGCAGAGGCAGCAGGGCGGCGGCGCGTGCCAGGGTGGCGGTCGATGCGGTCTTGATCGTCGTCATCAGGCGCGGGTTCCGATCTCGGTCAGCCGAACGTTACGTCATTATCAGGACATGCGATGAACGCGGCATGAGCATGGTCTAGCGCAGGCCTGCGGCGTTGCGAACCCTCGATATCGGCTCCGGTTCCCATCTGCTGGCGCCCGATCCCATGAAAATGGCCTGCGCGCAGATGCGGGCAGGCCGTTTTCGATGTCCCTCCGAAACGGGCGTGTCAGCCCGCCTTGCGCTTGTTCTGGCGGTTGGCGACGAGGTCGTCGACGACGGCGGGATCGGCCAGCGTCGAGGTGTCGCCGAGCGCGCCGAACTCGTCCTCGGCGATCTTGCGCAGGATGCGGCGCATGATCTTGCCGGAGCGGGTCTTGGGCAGGCCGGGCGCGAACTGGATCAGGTCCGGCGAGGCGATCGGGCCGATCTCGTTGCGGACATAGGCGACGAGCTCCTTGCGCAGCGTGTCGCTCGGCTCCTCGCCGCTCATCAGCGTGACATAGGCATAGATGCCCTGGCCCTTGATGTCGTGCGGGTAGCCGACGACAGCTGCCTCCGAGACGGAAGGGTGCGCGACCAGCGCCGATTCGACCTCGGCCGTGCCCATGCGGTGGCCGGAGACGTTGATGACGTCGTCGACGCGGCCGGTGATCCAGTAATAGCCGTCGGCATCGCGCCGGCAGCCGTCGCCGGTGAAGTACTTGTTCGGATAGGTCGCGAAATAGGTTTCCTCGAAGCGCTTGTGGTCGCCGTAGACCGTGCGCATCTGGCCGGGCCAGCTCTCGGCGATGACGAGGTTGCCCTCGCAGGCGCCTTCCAGGACCTTGCCCTCGGCATCGACGATCTCGGGCTTGACGCCGAAGAAGGGGCGCGTCGCGGAGCCCGGCTTGAGCTGGGTCGCGCCGGGCAGCGGCGTGATCAGGATGCCGCCGGTCTCGGTCTGCCACCAAGTGTCCACGATCGGGCAGCGGCGCTCGCCGACGACGCGGTGATACCACTCCCAGGCTTCCGGATTGATCGGCTCGCCGACCGAGCCGAGCAGGCGCAGCGACTTGCGCTTGGTCTTCTTCACCGGCTCCTCGCCGGCGCCCATCAGCGAGCGGATCGCGGTCGGCGCGGTGTAGAAGGTGTTGACCTTGTGCTTGTCGATGACCTCCCAGAAGCGCGAGATCGTCGGATAGGTCGGGATGCCCTCGAACATCAGCGTGGTCGCGCCGTTGGCGAGCGGCCCGTAGAGGATGTAGCTGTGGCCGGTCACCCAGCCCACGTCGGCGGTGCACCAGTAGATGTCGCCGTCATGGTAGTCGAAGACGTACTGGTGGGTGATCGCGGTGTAGACGAGATAGCCGGCGGTGGTGTGCAGCACGCCCTTCGGCTTGCCGGTCGAGCCCGAGGTGTAGAGCAGGAAGAGCGGATCCTCCGCCTTCATCTCGGCGGGGGGGCAATGGCCGGAGACCTTGGCGGCCTCGTCATGGTACCAGCGGTCGCGGCCTTCCTTCATGGTGACGTTGCCGCCGGTGCGCTTGACGACGATGACGGTGCCGATGCCGCCCTTCACCTTGTCGTCGGCGCTGTCGACGTTCTTCTTGAGCGGCACGGCGCGGCCACCGCGCAGGCCTTCATCAGCAGTGATGACGATCTTCGAATCGGAATCCTCGATCCGGCTCGCCAGCGAATCCGGCGAGAACCCGCCGAACACCACCGAATGCACCGCGCCGATGCGGGCGCAGGCCAGCATCGCATAGGCGGCTTCCGGGATCATCGGCAGGTAGATGGTGACGCGGTCGCCCTTCTTGACGCCGTTGGCCTTGAGGACGTTCGCGAACTTGCAGACCTCGGTATAGAGCTGGCCGTAGGTGATCTTCTTCGACTCGGAGGGGTCGTCGCCTTCCCAGATGATCGCCGTCTGCTTGGCGCGGGTGGCGAGATGCCGGTCGATGCAGTTATGGGCGACGTTGGTCGTGCCGTCCTCGAACCATTTGATCGAGACCTTGCCCGGCTTGTAGCTGGCGTTCCTGACCTTGGTGTAGGGCTTGAACCAGTCGATGCGCTGCCCGTGCTCGCCCCAGAACTTGTCGGGATCCTTGATCGAGGCCGCGTACATTTTCTTGTACTTGGCGTCGGTCGCCCAGGCTTTCTTCGCCCAGGAGGTCGGGACGTCGTAGATGATCTCGGACATTCGGGCGTCTCCCCAGACTTGGGCCGTCTGTGTTGCGCTGGTCCGCCTGAAGGGTAGGCGCGGCGGACGTCGCTTCTTCGATTTCGACGCATCATAGGTTGCGCGCGCGGCGCGGCAACCCATTGTGCATCGCACTTTCGTGGCAGGGGCCGGCGCTCGGGGCATGGCGCAGCGCCAAAACATCCCCGGATCGCCTCATCCAATGGTAGGATAGGCCCCTGGGAGGCGTCATGGCGCGCAATATCGGCATCTTCTCGGATGGGACGGGACAGGCCGGCGGCGCCAACCCGATCAACTGGACGAATGTCTATCGCCTGTTCATGGCGACGCGCGAGGCCGACCCCGCCGGGCAAATCTGCTTCTATGATCCCGGCCTCGGCTCGAATCCGGACGAGGGCGAGATTCGCGGGCCGTTCCGGCGGATCAAGGATCTGCTGGCGCAGGCGACCGGCTACGGCATCACCGACAACATCATCGATTGCTATGCGGCGCTGCTCTGCGCCTACAGGCCGGGCGACCGGGTCTTCCTGTTCGGCTTCAGCCGCGGAGCCTACACCGTCCGCAGCCTCGGCGGGGTGCTGGCGCTCTGCGGTGTTCCAGGCGGCTTCGCGGCGGTGACGCGCTGGGACGGGTTCAGCGAGGCGATTAAGGCGGAGGAGGTGCGGGCCCTCGCCACGAGCGCCGTCAAGGACGTCTACATGATCGAGGATGCCGCCGCGCGGGCCGAAGCCGCGGCGGCATTCCGTCAGCGCCATGGCACGCAGCCGGCGCCGCCCTTCTTCGTCGGCGTCTGGGATACGGTGAGGGCGCTTGGATTTCCGGGGATCGGCAGCCTGCCGGGCCGTCACAAGTTCCATGATGCGATCCTCAACCGGCAGGTCGCCCATGGCCGCCAGGTGCTGGCGATCGACGAGAACCGACAGGTCTTCGCGCCCGAGCTATGGGACGAGAGCGCAGCACCGCCGGGGCAGATCCGGCAGGTCTGGTTCGCCGGTGTGCATACCGATATCGGCGGCGGCTATGGCCTGCAGATGGGGCTTTCCGACCTGTCGCTCGGCTGGATGATCGCTGAGGCGCAAGCCATCGCGCATCCCCTCGTCGTCGAGCCCAAGCTGATTGCAGAATTGCGGCCGGATGCGCTCGGCCGCCAGCATGACGAGCGCAAGACCTCCTGGCTGCCCTGGAGCGAGGGCACGCGAGAGGATTTCGTGCTGAACGTCTTTCAGCCGCAGCCGGCGCGGATGGCCGTCTCCGTTGAACCGCGGCTGCAGGCCGCGGCCGTGCCGATACTCGACGCGATGTTGCCCTATCGGCCGCGCGCTCTGGCGGGCTATCCGCCCTTCGCCGACTACTATCGGTGAGCGCTCTAAAGCCCGCCCATCTTGCAGACGATGTCCCATTCCTCATCCGTCACCGGCTGGACCGAGAGGCGGAAGGAGGTGACGAGCGACATCTTGGCGAGCTTCGGCTCGGCCTTGACGGCAACGAGCGAAACGGGCTTCGGCAGCGGCTTCACCGCCTTGAAATCGACGAGGACCCAGGGCGGCCCGGCATCTTCCCAAGGGTAGGCTTCCCTGACGACCTCGACGATGCCGACGACCTCCAGCCCCTCGTTGGAATGGTAGAAGAAGACCTGCTCGCCCTGCTTCATCGCCATCAGGTTGAGCTTGGCGGTGTGGTTCTTCACCCCGTCCCAATGCGTACCCTTGGCGCCGGCCTTGACCTGGTCATCCCAGGACCAGACGGATGGTTCGGATTTGATCAGCCAGTGAGCCATCAGGCCTCGTCCTCCTTGAGCGGCGTCGGCGGCTGCGAGGCCGCCTCGCCCTGTTCGTTCCAGAATCGCACCATCTCGCGGGTCAGCGCGGCATAATCCTTGGGGTCGAGCTCGACGCGAACCTCGCCCTCGCCGAAAGGCAGGATCAGCACGAAGCGATGCGTGCCCTCGGCTTTGCGGCGGCGATGCTGGATCACCGGGCTCGCGATACGTCCGGCCAATGGCACCGGGCCGCTCTCGGCGACGAGCTCGGAGCCCGTCGTCTTCTTGACCTCGGCGATGCCGCGCGCGACGCGCTTCGTCAGGTCGGACCAGTCTCCCGCCATATTGTCCTCCGTCATTCCGCCCGGATCGGCCGCGCCAGCAATGCGGCAACGGCATCGCGCACGCCGACATCGCCGGCGATGATTGCAGCCACTGCCGCGGCGATCGGGGTCTCGACCGCTTTCGCACGCGCCATCTCGACGAGGGCCGGGGCGGTGAAGGCGCCTTCGGCCAGCTTGCCGCCGGCCGCTTCGGCCGGGCTCTTGCCCTGTCCGAGTGCCAGACCATAGGAGAAATTGCGCGATTGTGGCGAGGCGCAGCTCAGCACGACATCGCCGAGGCCGGAGAGGCCCATCAGCGTTTCCGCATCGGCGCCATAGGCCTCGCCGAAGCGGCGCAATTCGGCGAAGCCGCGCGCCACCAGCGCGGCGCGGGCGCTTTCGCCAAGCCCGAGCCCGACCGCGATGCCGGCTGCGATGGCGAGCACGTTCTTGGCCGCGCCGCCGATCTCGACCCCGCGGATGTCGGTGGAATGGTAGATGCGGAAGGCGGACGAGCTCAGTGCCTCGGCCAAGGCCTGCGCCAGATCGGGATTGTCGGCCGCGAGCGTCACGGCCGTCGGCAACCCACGTCCGATATCGGCGGCGAAGCTTGGGCCGGACAGGATCGCGGCGGCAACGCCCGGCCATGCCTCACCGATGATCTCGGTGGCGAAGCGGCCGCTCGCCTGTTCGATGCCCTTGGCGGCGGAGATCACCGGCACGCGCGGCGGCAGGACTTCGGCAAGGTTTTCACAGGCCGATCGCAAGGCCTGCGTCGGCACGGCGACGATCAGCGCGTCGCAATCGGCGAGGTCCGCGAGGGAGCCGGTCGCACGGATGCCTTCGGGCAGGTCGATGCCGGGAAGGCGCGGCGCCTGCCGCGTCTGTTCGATGACGTCGATGGTTTGAGCATCGCGTGCCCAGAGCCGGACGTCTCGCCCGGCGCGGGCCGCGGCGAGCGCCAGCGCGGTTCCGTAAGAGCCGGCGCCGACGACGCCGACGCTCTGATAGGCCGCGCGAGGGCTCATGCAGCGGTCGACGGTGCGGGCGAGAGTTCGTCGAGCGGCCAGCGCGGGCGGGCGATTGCGCTCATGTCGTCGATGAGGCCGAGCCTCAGCCGCTCCAGCCCGGCCCAGGCGATCATCGCGCCATTGTCGCCGCAGAGCGCGAGCGGCGGCGCGACCATCGGCAGGCCGGCCTCGGTGGCCAAACGGTTAAGCCCGCTGCGGATCGCCTGGTTGGCGGCGACACCGCCGGCGACGACGAGGGTCGTGGGCGTGATGCCGGCCTCGCGGCAGGCGCGCAGGCCGGCGCGGGTGCGGTCGACCATCACGTCGACGACGGCCGCCTGGAACGAGGCGCACAGATCGGCCACGTCATTGTCGGAGAGCGGCGCGATGCGCTCGGCGACGAGGCGCACGGCGGTCTTGAGGCCCGAGAGCGAGAAATCCGGGCTCGGCCTGCCCTGCATCGGGCGCGGGAAATCGAAGCGCTCGGGGTCGCCCTTGGCGGCTTCGCGCTCGACCGAGGGGCCGCCGGGATAGGGCAGGGCGAGCATCTTGGCGATCTTGTCGAAGGCCTCGCCGACGGCATCGTCGATCGTGCCACCGAGCTTGAGATAATCGCCGACGCCGCGCACGGCGAGCAATTGGGTATGGCCGCCGGAGACGAGCAGCAGCAAATAGGGAAAGGCGAGATCGTCGGTGAGGCGGGCGGTCAGCGCATGAGCCTCGAGATGGTTGATCGCGATGAAGGGCTTGCCGGTGGCGAGCGCGATCGCTTTGCCGGCGGTCAGGCCCACCATGACGCCGCCGACGAGGCCGGGGCCGGCCGCGGCGGCGACCGCATCGATATCGCCCGGCTTCATGTCGG
The DNA here is from genome assembly GCF_016428755.1 of Allobosea sp. ASV33. Taxonomy (GTDB): domain Bacteria; phylum Pseudomonadota; class Alphaproteobacteria; order Rhizobiales; family Beijerinckiaceae; genus Allobosea. The sequence continues at coordinate 8,600 of NZ_JAELTI010000041.1, read as the reverse complement.
CATTGGCGAAGGCGCGGGCGATGATGCGATCGATCGCCTCGACATGGGCGCGCGCCGCGATCTCAGGCACCACGCCGCCATAGGCGGCATGTGCGGCGATCTGGCTCAGCACCTCGTTCGACAGGATCTTGCTCTCGCCGGAACGCTCGACGGAGACGATCGCGGCTGCCGTTTCGTCGCAGGTCGTCTCTATCCCCAGTACACGCATGATCGGTCGACTTGTCTCGCGGAATGAGGGATCAGGATCAAGGAACGGCGTCCGGCGGTTTCGTACCGGCAATTCCTTCGTATAGTGCGCGAGGGGGTGCAAGGCCAAGAGCTGCCTTGACCATCGTGACGGCAGGAACGGGAAAAGGAGACGGCATGGGCAGGATCATTGTTCCGCCTCAATGCAGCGTGATCGGCAGCGTGATCGCGGAATGCTGCACGGTTCGCGGATCGTCCTGCGGTCGCCGCCGGTTTTGTCAGGAGCTGTGAATGCGCGTCTTCGTCTTTAGACCCCGCCCCGATGCCGAACGGACGGCGCGCGCCATCGCCGAGCACGGCTTCGAGCCGGTCGTCGCGCCGCTCTTCGAGGTCGTCCGCCTATCGGACGCCGCGCCCGAGGGCGACTTCGATGCGCTCGTGCTGACCAGCGGCAACGGCGTGCCGGCGCTGGCGGACGGGCCGGCGACGTGGCGGGACCTGCCGGTCTTCACCGTCGGCAGCCGGACGGCTGCCAGGGTACGCGAGGCCGGGCTCGACGATACCCGCAGTGCCGATGGCGACCGCAACGACCTGATCGAATTGATCAAGCGGACGCTGCCGGCGCCCGCGAAGCTCCTGATGATCGCCGGGCGCGACCGCAAGGAGGACGTGCCGGATCGCCTCCGCGAGGCCGGCTACGCAGTGACGCTCTGGACCGCCTATGCGGCCGAGCCGGTCTCTGCCCTGCCCGAAGATACGCAGGCCGCGTTGCGGCACGGCGGCGGCGGGGCGGCGCTGCATTATTCGGCGCGCGGGGCGCGAACCTTCATCGCGCTGGCGCAGGCGGCCGGCGTTGCCGACGAGGCGCTCGAACTGACCCATGTCGCGCTCTCGGCCGATGTCGCCGCGCCCCTGATCTCGGCCGGCGCCAGCACCATACTGGTCGCCGAACACCCGGAGGAAGCCGGGATGCTGGCGGCGCTGGAACAGGTCTCGGCGCGCGAGCATCTGCTGAACGCAGCCCGCCCGGAGCCGCGGGGCAGCCTGCAGCGCACGCCGCCGACCGTCGATCTCAAGGTCGTATCGTCGTCGACGGAGCCGGCAGCGGACGACACAGCCGGCAAGCCGTCGCCGGAAGCGGTGGCGCCGACCGAGGCATTGCCGAAAGAATTCGCGGCGCCCCCGGTCGAGCCGGCGCGCGCGCCCGGCGAACGTGAAGCGCCTGCCCGCACTCCCTGGCTCGCGGTTGCCGCAGCCGGGCTCGTCGGCGGCGTGATCGGCGGCGCGCTCGTGTCCTATGTTCTCCCGAAGACGGCTCCCGCAGGAAACACCGAGGCGATCGCCGAACTGCGCAGTCGGGTCGAAGCCTTGCAGGCAGGCACGGCTGCAGCCGACCGCAAAGCTGCGGCTGCGACCGAAGCGGCTGCGAAAGCGGGCTCCGAATTGCAGGCGGTGACGGCGAAGCTCGCTTCGCTCGGTAATGCGCCCGCGGCAGATACCAGCGCTTTTACGGCCCAGGCTCAGCGCGCCGAGGCGGCAGCCGCAGCTTTCGGCCAGCGGCTCGACCAGATCGCCGGGCGGCTCGGCAGCGTCGAGACACAGGCGAAGGCGGCTGCAGGTGCGAGCCCGGAGGCGATGGCGGCGGCGCGGATCGTGCTGGCCGAGCGCGTGCAGCGCGCGCTCGCCGGCGGGCGGCCCTTCGCCGGCGATATCCCGGCGCTGACCAAGAGCGGCGTGGCGCCGGCCGATCTCGCGGCCCTGGCGGCCGTCTCTTCGGGCGGGGCGCCGACACGCGAGGCCCTGCAAGCCGGCTTCCGGAAACATGGCGCGATGTTCCAGCGCGAGGTCATGCCGGCCTCCGATAGCTGGAGCGACAAGCTGCTGGCCTTGGCGAGCCGCGTCGTCACGGTCCGTCCGGTCGGCGATAGCGGCTCGACCGATCCGGCGACGCTGCCGATCCGGCTGGAAAGCGCCATCGCGGCCGGGGACATGATCAAGGCGGCAGCCCTCTGGGGCCAGTTGCCGGAGCCGGCGCGCCGTGCCAGTGCGGAATTCGGCGCGGATCTGCAGAAACGCGCCGCGGCGGATGCGGCGATCGCCAAAATCGCGCAGGATGCGGTCGCGGCGCTCGGCGTGGCCGGCTGACGGAGGGTTGAGAATTCCATGGTTCGCGTTCTCGTCTACCTCGCGGTCTTCGCCTGCCTTGCCTTCGGCGCCGTCTGGCTCGCCGATCGGCCGGGCGAGGTTTCCGTGCTCTGGCAGGGCTACCGCATCGAGACCAGCGTCGCGCTGGCGGCGGTCGGCGTCGTCGCGCTCGCCTTCCTCGTCCTGCTGGCCTGGGCGATCGTCCGCTTCGTCTTCGGCCTGCCATCGGCCTTCAGCCTGTCCTCGCGGGCGCGGCGCCGGGCGCGCGGCTTCGAGGCCGTGTCGCGCGGCATGGTCGCGATCGGCGCGGGCGATCCCATCGCCGCCGGGCGCTATACCGGTGAGGCGCGCCGCTTTGTGCCGGGCGAGCCGCTGACCCTGCTGCTGGAAGCGCAGACCGCGCAGTTGAGCGGTGACCGGGCACAGGCCGAGGCCGCCTTCAAGGCGATGCTGGAGAAATCCGAGACGCGGGTGCTCGGCCTGCGCGGGCTCTTCGTCGAGGCCAAGCGGCGCGGCGACGTCACCGCTGCGCGTGCCTTCGCCGATGATGCGGTGCGCCGTTCGCCTTCGCTCGCCTGGGCCAATGACGCCCTGCTCGATTTTCACACGCAGGCCGGCGACTGGGCCTCGGCCCGCACCGCCGTCGAGCGCCGGGCCGCTCTCAGGCTCGCAGACAAGGCCGAGGCGCGCCGCCAGCGCGCGGTGCTCTTGGCGGCCGAGGCTCTGCAGGCGCGCGACAACGAGCCCGAGAAAGCGCTCGCCGCCGCTCTGGAAGCGGTCAAGCTCGCGCCGGCCCTGACGCCGGCCGCCGCGCTCGCCGGGCGGATGCTCGCCGAGCGGGGCGATGTCCGCAAGGCGTCGAAGCTGCTGGAAGCGGCCTGGAAGGATGCGCCGCATCCCGATATCGCCGCCGCCTATCTCGATGCGCGGCCGGGCGACAGCGCGCTGGATCGCCTCAACCGGGCGGTCACGCTGACGAAGCTGCGCCCGTCCGACCCCGAAAGCGTTCTGGCACTGGCCGGTGCTGCGATCCAGGCGCGCGAGTTCCAGAAGGCGCGAGAGACGCTGAAGCCCTTGCTGGCAGGCGGTGCCTCGGTGCGCGCCTGCCTGCTGATGGCCGAACTGGAGGACGCCGAGCACGGCGCTGCCGGTCGCGTGCGGGAATGGCTGGCGCGGGCGACGCGGGCGCCGCGCGATGCCGCCTGGGTCGCGGACGGGCTGGTTTCCGATCACTGGATGCCGGTCTCGCCGATCACCGGCCGGCTCGACGCCTTCGTCTGGACGGTGCCGCCGGCGACGCTCGGCAGCAAGGCGCAAGCGGTCGACGACGTGCTGGCCGATCTCGACGATTCGACCAAGCTGATCGAGGTGAAGGCCGAGAGCGTCACGACGATCGAGCCTGCCGCCGTTGCGCCGCCGGTCCCTCCGCCCGCGTCTGTGGCGAAGGAAGAGCCGAAGCCGGAGCCGGTCGTGGCCGCGGCGCCGCCCGTTCCGAAAGAGGAGCCGAAGCCGGTCGTCGAACCGAAACCGGTGGAAGTGGTTGCCGAGCCTGCGAAGCCTGCCGAAGCCAAGCTGGCCGAGGCCAAGCCGGCACCTGCGCGCGAGGCAACGCCGCCCAAGCCGGTGATCTTCCCGGTCTCACATGCGCCGGATGATCCGGGCCCGGAGGAGGAACCGCCGCCGGAGCCGAAGAAGAGCGGCTTCAGGCTGTTCGGGTAAGCCGGCGCCAGCGTCATTCTCGGGCGGAGCGAAGCGCAGACCCGAGAATCTCTTTCAGGAAGAGGCGCCCGAGCCTCTGTATCATGAGATGCTCGGGTCAAGCCCGAGCATGACAGCGGGTGAGCGAACCGGTGTACTGCGGAAAAGGCGTGCGGCCGGGGCACTTGCGCCTTATAGCGGCGCGATGACATCCATTCTCGATCCCAACGCCACCGTCACCCTGACGGTCGGCCCCGAGCAGGCCGGCCAGCGCCTGGACAAGGCGCTCGCGTTGCTTGCCGGCGAGATTTCGCGCGCGCGCCTGCAGCAGGTCATCAAGGAAGGCGGGGTCAGCCTCAACGGTGCCGTCTTCAGCGATGGCAGCCGCAAGGTGGTCGAGGGCGACACGATCGCGCTGGTCATGCCGGCGGCGAAGCCGGCCGACCCTGTCGGGCAGGATATCCCGCTCAACGTCGTCTACGAGGACGAGCACCTGATCGTCATCGACAAGCCGGCGGGACTCGTCGTCCACCCGGCCGGTGGCCATGAGGACGGCACGCTGGTCAATGCGCTGATCGCCCATTGCGGCGAGAGCCTGTCCGGCATCGGCGGGGTCCGGCGGCCCGGCATCGTGCACCGGCTCGACAAGGATACCAGCGGCCTGCTCGTCGTCGCCAAGAACGACCGGGCGCATCAGAAGCTCGCCAAGCAGTTCGCCGACCATGGCCGCACCGGGCCGCTGCAGCGCGCCTATCTCGCGATCGCCTGGGGCGTGCCGCGCCTGCGCGAAGGCACGATCGATGCGCCGATCGAGCGTTCCACCCGCAACCGCGAGAAGATGACCGTGGTGAAGGAGGGGCGCGGGCGCGAGGCGATCACGCATATCGAGTTGCTCGAGCGCTATCCGCCGCTGCTGAAGGGTCTCGACGAGACCGAGCCGCTGGCGAGCCTGATCGAATGCCGGCTGGAGACCGGGCGCACGCACCAGATCCGCGTGCATATGAGCCATATCGGCCATCCCCTGCTGGGCGACCAGCTCTACGGCTCGGGCTTCGCCACCAAGGCGGTGCGTCTGCCGGTGGATGCGCAGGCCGCGCTGGCTACGCTCGGCCGGCAGGCGCTGCATGCCGCGATCCTCGGATTTGAGCATCCGGCGACGGGCGAGGAGATGCTGTTCGAATCCGAGCCGCCCGAGGATTTTGCGAATCTGCAAGCCGCGCTCGCGCGGCTGTGAGCGAAATGGGCGGTTTTGCCACCTTTCCGCCAGAGTGAGTTCGCATATACTGGGGTTGTTCGGATGCGGATGGCCAAGGGGGCGCCGCAAGCGAGCGTTCCGACCGAACCGATGACAGGTTCCCGCGTTGGATCGTTTTGCCGGATCCGAAGCCTGCGCGAAGGTTGATCGCGCGGAGGGCCTGCCGCCAAGCGGGGGCCTCTATGAGGAGAACGAGCATGGCGAGTGCTTCGCTGCCCGTCCTGTCCGCCGAAGGCGGGCTGTCACGTTATCTCGATGAAATCCGCAAGTTCCCGATGCTGGAACCGAGCCAGGAATACATGCTGGCCAAGCGCTGGCGCGAGCATGGCGACCGCGATGCGGCGCACAAGCTCGTCACCTCGCACCTGCGCCTCGTCGCCAAGATCGCCATGGGCTATCGCGGCTACGGCCTGCCGATCGGCGAGGTCGTCTCGGAAGGCAATGTCGGCCTGATGCAGGCGGTCAAGCGTTTCGAGCCCGAGAAGGGCTTCCGCCTCGCCACCTACGCGATGTGGTGGATCAAGGCCTCGATCCAGGAGTACATCCTGCGCTCGTGGTCGCTGGTGAAGATGGGCACCACCGCGAACCAGAAGAAGCTGTTCTTCAACCTGCGCAAGGCCAAGAGCAAGATCTCGGCGCTGGGCGAGGGCGATCTGCGCCCCGATCAGGTCCAGCAGATCGCGACCAAGCTCGGCGTCAACGAGCAGGATGTGGTCGATATGAACCGCCGCCTCGGCGGCGACGCCTCGCTCAACACGCCGCTCCGTGAGGATGGCGAGGGTGAATGGCAGGACTGGCTGGTCGACGATTCGGAAAGCCAGGAGCGCCGCCTCGCCGATTCCGAGGAGGCTGATAACCGCCACTCGGCGCTGCGCGAGGCGCTGGAGGTGCTGAACCCGCGCGAGCGGCGCATCTTCGAGGCGCGCCGCCTGGCCGAGGATCCGATCACGCTGGAGCAGCTCTCCGAGGAGTTCGGCGTGTCGCGCGAGCGGGTGCGCCAGATCGAGGTCCGCGCCTTCGAGAAGGTGCAGGAAGCCGTGAAGAAGGCGATCACCCGCATCGAGGCGCCGCGCGCGGCGCTGCCCGCGGCTTGAGCCTGGTTTCCCTGTTGGAGTTTCAAAGGGGCGCCGCGAGGCGCCCCTTTTTCGTATCCGCGTCATTCTCGGGCGGCATGCAGTGTCGACCCGAGAAGCTCATGCCGAGAGAGGCGCGGGAGCTTTCATGTTCTCTGCGCCTCCGTATCCGGAGATGCTCGGGTCAAGCCCGAGCATGACGGCCTGCGAATGCCTCAGTACAGCGGCGGCAGCGGTTGGAGCGGCAAGCGGAACGGGCCGATGAAGACCCGGCCTTCGCGCAGCGAAACCGGAGGCAAGGTGGTGAGGCCGGGCGCTGCTGCGGCATTGCTGCTGCGTCCGCCCAAAATGCCGCCGAGGCCGCCCAGGAGGTTGCCGATGCGCAGGCCGCCGATCTGCTCGATACCGGCCGCCGCGAGCTGGAGATCGCCGGCGACGCGGTGCAGCGGGTCGAGAGCGAGCTGGCCGCTGCCGTCGACGCGGGCCTTGCCCTTGGTCGAGACGAGGCGGGTCAGTTCGAAGGTGCCGTTGGCGGCGCGCCAGCTTTCGAGCGCGTCGGGATTGAAGCCCTTGCGGAAGTTCTCGGCCTGGGTGAGCGTCGCCTGCAGGTCGATCTCGCCGGCCTCCGTGTTGCCGAGCAGGGCATCGATCGGCGGCAGGATCGTGCCCTTGGCGGCGATGGCGATGTCGACGGCCTGATCGGTGGCGGGGCGCGTCGGGTTGCGGCGCAAATGCGCTTCGAGGGTGGCTGCGCCCCAGGTCTCGGTGGTGAGGCCGGGCGTGGTCAGCACGCCGCGCGGTTCGCTGGCGACGAGCGCGAAGCGCTCGGGGCTGCGCCAGGCGAAGCTGGCGTCGAGATTCTTCCAGGTCAGGTCGAGCACGCGGCCTTCGGGCAGCGTGACCTTTGCCGGGCTCGAAGCCTCCAGGATCACGAGGCCGGGCGAATAGACTTGGCCGACCACGACCGCAGGGCCGGTTTCGACGCGGACCGCATCGCCCCAGCGTGTCGAGGTCAGGCTCAGCGCCGTGCAGCGCAACTCGATGCGGAAGGGGAAGCCGCCGATGCTGCGGTCGGTGCAGGTCCAGGTGCGGCCGCGTTCGACCTCGCGGGCCAATGCGGTATCGATCTCGGTCGCGATCCGGCCGCGGGCGTAGAACCAGAAGGCGGACCAGCCGGCAGCGAGGACGACCAGCAGCATGAAGGGCCCGTAAAGCCAGAAGCGGCTGCGGCGGCGCGTCGGAAGGGGATCGGTCATGCGGCAGGCGTTCCTTGCGCAGGGGCGGGCGGATCGTTAGATCGCCCGGGTTGCTTTCGCGGGCGGCCTATCTCGTTGTCGTGGCACCGGATTTGCTCGAAAGGCGGGTACCGCTTTTCGGGGCGATGCTCAAGCAAGCAGGCCGGCGCGGCCAAATTATGGGATGAGGATGACGACCGAATTCGGCGCGACGGATCTCTGGGTCTTCGGCTATGGCTCGCTGATCTGGCGGCCGGGCTTCGCCTTCGAGGAAAGCGTGCAGGCGCGCCTGCGCGGCTATCACCGCTCGCTCTGCGTGTTCTCGCATGTGCATCGCGGCACGCCGGAGCGGCCGGGGCTGGTGCTGGGGCTCGATCGCGGCGGGGTCTGCCGCGGGCTTGCCTTCCGCGTCGCGGCCTCGAGGGCGCAGGAGACGGTGGACTATCTGCGGGCGCGCGAACAGGCGACCTCGGTCTATCTCGAACGGCATGTGCCGCTGAAGCTGGAGGATGGCCGGCAGGTGCGCGGTATCGTCTATGTCGCCGACCGCACGCACCTGCAATATGCCGGCAAGCTGCCGGCGGAGCAGTTGCTCAAGCTCGTTCGGGAGGGCCGGGGCCAGTCCGGCGAAAACCCGGATTATGTGCTGCAGACCCATGAGCATCTGCGCAAGATGGGCATCTTCGACCCCGTGCTGGCGGAGTTGGCGCAGCACCTCGCGCCACGGCTTGGCGCGCCGCATCCGCCGCTGGCGGGATAGGGCTGCCAACTGCTCTCGGAATCGCTTTATCGTCCCGGGCTTGCCCCGGGATCCATCATAAAGTTCGTCGTTCCAAGATGGATCCCGGATCGGCGCTGCTGCGCAGCTTGTCCGGGATGACGCTCAGGTCCCGTCGAATATCGGCCTGGTCTCGTCAGCCTTCCGGATTGGCTTCCGGCATCAGGTCGAGCAAGGCGGCGCGGCGGCTCATCCCGTCCTCGGCGAGAAGATGGACATGGATCTCGCAG
>NZ_JAELTI010000283.1 GCF_016428755.1 Allobosea sp. ASV33 | reverse complement strand
GAGCTGCTTCACCACTGCCGCGGGATCACCCTCGCCATCGACGGGAATGAAGGCCGGTGCATTCTTGAGCGGCGCCATGAAGCGCTCGCGCAGATAACGCCGGAAGCTCGCCGGGTGGCTCTCGGGCCTGTCTCTTATACACATCTCCGAGCCCACGAGACTCTAGGCGCGATCTCGTATGCCGTCTTGGGCTTGAAAAGGGGGGGGGGGGGGGGGGGGGGGGGGGGGGGGGGGGGGGGGGGGGGGGGGGGGGGGGGGGGGGGGGGGGGGGGGGGGGGGGGGGGGGGGGGGGGGGGGGGGGGGGGGGGGGGGGGGG
>NZ_JAELTI010000282.1 GCF_016428755.1 Allobosea sp. ASV33 | reverse complement strand
CCCCCCCCCCCCCCCCCCCCCCCCCCCCCCCCCCCCCCCCCCCCCCCCCCCCCCCCCCCCCCCCCCCCCCCCCCCCCCCCCCCCCCCCCCCCCCCCCCCCCCCCCCCCCCCCCCCCCATTTTCAAGCCGAAGACGGCATACGAGATCGCGCCTAGAGTCTCGTGGGCTCGGAGATGTGTATAAGAGACAGTCCTTGGCGTCGTTGGTCGTGCCGGTCTTGCCGGCGAGCGGCTTGCCCACGGACTTGACCACGGTCGCCGTGCCGGCGTTGACCACGCCTTCGAGGATCGAGACCATCTGGTACGCCGTCAGCGGG
>NZ_JAELTI010000281.1 GCF_016428755.1 Allobosea sp. ASV33 | reverse complement strand
CCCCCCCCCCCCCCCCCCCCCCCCCCCCCCCCCCCCCCCCCCCCCCCCCCCCCCCCCCCCCCCCCCCCCCCCCCCCCCCCCCCCCCCCCCCCCCCCCCCCCCCCCCCCCCCCCCCCCTTTACAAGCACAAGACGGCATACGAGATCGCGCCTAGAGTCTCGTGGGCTCGGAGATGTGTATAAGAGACAGCTTCATCACCGTGCCGTCGTCATTGGCGAGCTCGCAGATGACGCCGACCGGCGGCAATTCGGCGAGCTTGCAGAGATCGACGGCCGCTTCGGTATGGCCGGAGCGCATCAGCACGCCGCCATCTTTG
>NZ_JAELTI010000280.1 GCF_016428755.1 Allobosea sp. ASV33 | reverse complement strand
CAAAGCGAATTTCGCGACCCAGCCGGAGAGCAGCGTGATCAGGATAACACCGGCCAGCGCGCCGAAGCCGGCCGAGAGGAAGGCGAAGGAGAGCGCCTCGGTCGCCTTGCCCTGCTTGGCCATGGGGCTGTCTCTTATACACATCTGACGCTGCCGACGATTAACCTTCGGTGTAGATCTCGGTGGTCGGCGGAGCATTAAAAAGGGGGGGGGGGGGGGGGGGGGGGGGGGGGGGGGGGGGGGGGGGGGGGGGGGGGGGGGGGGGGGGGGGGGGGGGGGGGGGGGGGGGGGGGGGGGGGGGGGGGGGGGGGGGGGGG
>NZ_JAELTI010000279.1 GCF_016428755.1 Allobosea sp. ASV33 | reverse complement strand
CCCCCCCCCCCCCCCCCCCCCCCCCCCCCCCCCCCCCCCCCCCCCCCCCCCCCCCCCCCCCCCCCCCCCCCCCCCCCCCCCCCCCCCCCCCCCCCCCCCCCCCCCCCCCCCCCTCTTTAATGATCCGCCGACCACCGAGATCTACACCGAAGGTTAATCGTCGGCAGCGTCAGATGTGTATAAGAGACAGATGTCTTCGCGGGCGCTTTCAGGCGCCTTGTGGTCGCGTGATCTCATCCCGGGAGATGATCGCCCATCGGCCATCGCGGACGTTGCACGTCCTTTCCCGGAAACGTTATGCCGCCGCTCTGCAGGTC
>NZ_JAELTI010000278.1 GCF_016428755.1 Allobosea sp. ASV33 | reverse complement strand
CCCCCCCCCCCCCCCCCCCCCCCCCCCCCCCCCCCCCCCCCCCCCCCCCCCCCCCCCCCCCCCCCCCCCCCCCCCCCCCCCCCCCCCCCCCCCCCCCCCCCCCCCCCCCCCCCCCCCCTTTACACGCCGAAGACGGCATACGAGATCGCGCCTAGAGTCTCGTGGGCTCGGAGATGTGTATAAGAGACAGGACGTGAGGTGTCGAATGATCGGGCGGCGATCGACACCTCAACAATTTATCGTTGCCCGGATAAGCCGGAGCAGGGCGAGGCATGGGGGAGGAACTGGATCCGGGCCGCATCGGCCGCATGGGCGAG
>NZ_JAELTI010000277.1 GCF_016428755.1 Allobosea sp. ASV33 | reverse complement strand
CCCCCCCCCCCCCCCCCCCCCCCCCCCCCCCCCCCCCCCCCCCCCCCCCCCCCCCCCCCCCCCCCCCCCCCCCCCCCCCCCCCCCCCCCCCCCCCCCCCCCCCCCCCCCCCCCTTTTTACTGATACGCCGACCACCGAGATCTACACCGAAGGTTAATCGTCGGCAGCGTCAGATGTGTATAAGAGACAGGGTAATGGCCGCGCCGGCTATCATGCGCGTGCTGTCCAAGGCGCATCAGTTTCTGACCTTCACCACCCCGCCGAACCTGCAGGCCGCCGTCGCCTACGGGCTCGGCAAGGATGACGGCTATTTCGAG
>NZ_JAELTI010000040.1 GCF_016428755.1 Allobosea sp. ASV33 | reverse complement strand
ATCACGACGCCGCCTCGCGGCGCGGTCCGCCTATCCATCGATCAAGGATCCAGACAGATGAAGCGTACTTCCATGGCTCTCGCCGCCCTTCTCGCCGCCGGCCTGCTCGCCGGCGCGGCCCAGGCCCAGCAATCCCATACCGGTCACGGCACCCCTGCGGCCGCCAAACCCGGCGACAGCGCCTCGACCAAAGCCTATCGCGACGCCAACATGAAGATGCACAAGGACATGGACATCCCCTATTCCGGCGATGCCGATGCCGATTTCGTCCGCGGCATGATCCCGCATCACCAGGGCGCGATCGACATGGCCCGGATCGTCCTCGCCCATGGCAAGGACCCCGAGATCCGCAAGCTCGCCGAGAGCGTCATCCGCGACCAGGAGAAGGAGGTCGCGATGATGAAGGACTGGCTGAAGAAGAACGCCAAGTAGCCGCTTCTCCGCTCCCATGACCTTGGGCGAGGACCGGCAGCCTCAAATGCTTGCCCTCGCCCTTCCCCACTGGCAGAGAGGGAAAAGGTTCGCGCCGCAGCGGTGACGACGTGGGCCAGCCGTTGCCTGTCACCTTCTTGCCCCGAACCCGCGGCCTCCATGAAACGTTATCTCGACTATCTCTGGCCGATCATCGGGCTCGTCGCGGTCGTCTGGTCCGTCGAGCTGCTCTGGAGCAAGCTCAAATCCGAAGCCGGCTCCGACGCCACGATCGAGGCGCTGCTCGCCAATGCCAGCCTCTGGCAGAGCATCAAGATCATCGCCCACCGCATCGGCCACAAGATCGCGGTAATCCCGCCGGAAGCCTTCTTCCACGCAGCGCTCGCGACGCTGGTCGCCTATGCCGCGCTCGCCTGGTACGACCGCATCGCCCTGATCCATCTCGGCAAGCAGAAGGGCATTTCCTGGTTCTACATCTCGCTCTGCTCCTTCGTGACCTATGCGCTCTCGCACAATATCGGCGCCTCGGTCTTCTCCGGCGGGATGGTGCGCTACCGGGCCTACACGGCGAAGGGGCTGACGGCGGCGGAAGTCGCCGTGCTCGTCGCGCTCTGCTCCTTCACCTTCGCCTTCGGCACGATCTTCCTGATGGGGCTCGTGCTGCTCTACGAACCGCAGATCCTCCACCCGCTGGAGCGGATGTCGAAATGGTTCGCGATCAGCGACGGTACCGCGCGCCTGATCGGCGTCGGCATGCTCGCCTTCGTCGCGCTCTACACGATCGGCTCCTGGCTGCGGTTCAAGCCGCTGAAGATCGGCAAGCTCGAGGTCATCTATCCGCGGCTGCCGATCGTCTTCAGGCAGTATCTCGCCGCTCCGCTGGAGCTCGCCGGCGCCGCCGGCATCATCTATTTCGCGCTGCCCGACCAGGGCAATCCGGGCTTCCTGATCGTGCTCGGCGCCTTCCTGCTCTCCTTCTCGGCCGGCCTGCTCAGCCAGGTCCCGGGCGGCGTCGGCGTGATGGAGGCGGTCTTCCTCGCAGTCATGCCCGGCGTCCCGGCGCCGGCCGTCTTCGCGGCGCTGCTGGTCTGGCGTATGTTCTACCTGATCCTGCCGCTGGTCTTCTCGCTGCCGATCGTGCTGGCCTTCGAGCGGGCGCAGCTCAAGCGCAGCACCCGCATCGCGCCGCCGCCGTAGTGTCGGCCATGCCCTAACGCTTGAGGGCGATCGCCGCCGCACCGAACATGAGCAGCGCGCCGATCGCTTCCGACCAGCCGAAGGGTTCGCTGAGCGCTGCGACGCCGACGGCCACCGCGATCGCAGGGCTGACGAAGGCATAGAGCCCGGCCCGAAACGCGCCCCAGTCGCGCAGCAGCCGCATATAGATGGTGAAGCCCATCAGCGACCCGCCGATGACGAGGAAGACCACGGCGGGCAGGACCGGCCAGCTCGCGAGCTTCCAGACATCGGCAAGCGTGACGGGCTCCAGCGTGAGCGAGACGATCGTGAGGCCGATGCCACCGATCAGCGTCTGCCAGCCGGCCAGCGTCAGCGTCGGCATCGTCCCGGCGATCGGCCGCGAGAGCACGGCGCCGACGCAGTAGAACAGCGTGCCCGCGGCCACGGCCGCAAGGCCCATCATCTCCAGCGGATCGCCATGGGCAGCCGAGAGTCCGCCCATCGCCCGCGTCGCAAACAGGAAGCAGAGCCCGACGGTTCCGAGCGCGATCGCGGCGATCTTGCGCCCGTCGATGCGCACGCCCTCGATCGCCCGGCTCGCCAGCAGGGTGTAGATCGGGATGGTCGCGAAATTGACGATGGCCGCGAGCCCGGTCGGAGCATGTTTCGTGCCCCAGAACAGCAGGGCGTAATTCACGGTATTGAGCAGCAGTGCCGTGCCGATCAGGCGCGGCCAGGCGCCAGCCGGCACTTTGGGCGCGTCACGCCCGGCCCAGACCAGCATCAGGAACCCGGCGATCGAGAAGCGCACCGCCGCCAGGAAGACCGGCGGCACATGCGTCGACCCGACCTTGACCGGCAGCCAGGTCAGTCCCCAGACGAGGCACATGACGGCGAAGAGGGCAGCGTTGCGCGACATGATCTCCGCTTAGCCGCAGCCCGAGGCGCTGACCATTGCGCCGCAGGCATCGGGGGGCCGTGGAAACGGGAGGCTCTTAGACGCTGCCGACCGTCTTGAGGCGGACGCGAGGATGGATCTCGGCCTGCGACAGCACCGGCGTCTCCCGGCGGAAGCGCTCGATGATCTGGCGGGCGAAGGGCCGCGCCATCGCCGAGGTGACCAGCGCCGGCATCTCGCCAATGCGGGCCGCATCCTCGAACTTGTCGCGGACGTGATGCACGAATTCCTGCAGGCGCGAGGGCTGCATGGCGAGATGGCGATCCTCGCCCTGGCCGATGATCGACTCGGCGAAGACGCCTTCCCAGGCGGGCGACAGCGTGATGATCGGCAGCACGCCCTGCATGTTCGAGAACTGGGCGCAGATCTGGCGGGCAAGCCGGGCGCGGACATGCTCGGCGATCTCGCGTGGATTGCGCACGCTCGACGCGACCTCGGCGATCCCCTCGATGATGGTCGGCAAGTCGCGGATCGAGATGCGCTCGGAGAGCAGGAGCTGCAGCACGCGCTGGATGCCGGTGGTCGAGATCTGGCTCGGCACGATCTCCTTGACGAGATCGGCATGGTCCTTCGGCAGCTCGCGCAGCAGCTTCTGCACCTCGGAATGCGAGAGCAGCTCCGGCATGTTCGACTTCAGCACTTCCGTGAGATGCGTCGAGATCACGGTCGCGGCGTCGACTACGGTGTAGCCGCGCAGCTGCGCCTCGTCCTGCAGCGCCGCGTCGATCCAGGTCGCCGGCAGGCCGAAGGTCGGCTCCAGAACGTTGTGGCCCGGCAGGTTCACCGCCCCGCCCATCGGGTCCATCGCCATGTACTGGCCGGCATAGACGATGCCCTGCCCGGCATCGATCTCCTTGATCTTGATGAAGTAGTGGTTCGCGTCGAGCTGGACGTTGTCGACGATGCGCACCGCCGGCATGACGAAGCCGAGCTCGGCCGCAAGCTGCCGGCGCAGCGCCCTGACCTGATCGGTGAGCCGGTCCTGGCCGCTCGGCGCATTGACCAGCGGCAAGAGCCCGTAGCCGATCTCGATCTTGAGCTCGTCCATCTTGAGCAGGTCGTTCAGCGTCTCCTCGCGCGGCGTGCCGTCCGCCGCCAGCGTGCCGCTGGCCTGGCCGGCATCGATCGTGGCTTGCTGCGCCTCGCGGGCCTTGGCCGCCTGGCCGAAGCGGCGAGCGAGGAAAGCTGCGCCGGCCGCCAGAAGCAGGAAGGGCAGCATCGGGATGCCCGGCAGCAGCGCGATCAGCAGCATGACGGCGGCCGACATGCCGAGCGCCTTGGGATAGCCGGAGAGCTGCTTGCCGAGCGCCTTGTCGGCAGCGCCGCGCACGCCCGCCTTCGAGACGAGCAGGCCGGCCGCGGTGGAGACGATCAGCGCCGGCACCTGGCTGACGAGGCCGTCGCCGACGGTGAGAAGGGTGTAGTTCGTCGCCGCCTGGCCGAAGCTCAGGCCCTGCTGCGCCACGCCGATGATGATGCCGCCGAGCACGTTGATGAAGGTGATCAGCAGGGCGGCGATGGCATCGCCGCGCACGAATTTCGAGGCACCGTCCATCGAGCCGAAGAAGGAGGATTCGTCCTCCAGCGCCTTGCGGCGGGCCTTGGCGGTATCCTGGTCGATCAGCCCGGCCGAGAGATCGGCGTCGATCGCCATCTGCTTGCCCGGCATCGCGTCGAGGGTGAAGCGGGCAGCGACCTCCGCGATGCGGCCCGAGCCCTTGGTGATGACGACGAAGTTCACGATGATCAGGATCGTGAAGACGATCACGCCGATCACGAAATTGCCGCTCATCACGAAGCCGGCGAAGGCCTCGATGACGTGCCCAGCCGCCGCGGAGCCCTCATGGCCATGCGCGAGGATCAGGCGCGTCGAGGCCATGTTCAGCGCCAGCCGGAACATGGTGACGATCAGCAGCACCGTCGGGAAGGCCGAGAACTCGAGCGGCTCCTCGATGAAGAGCGCGGTCATCAGCACCAGCACCGATACGATGATCGAAAGCGCCAGCATCAGGTCGAGCAGGACCGCCGGCATCGGGAAGATGAGCACCACCAGGATGCCCATGACGCCGATGGCGAGGAAGAGATCGGGACGGTTGAGCAGCTTCCCCATCGCCCCGCGATCGGGAATGGCGAAGCTTCCGCCCTGACCTGCCGTCACATCGGTCATCGACCGCTCCGCCCCGCGCCCACGCGCCCCGAAGCAGGGCGCAGCTCGGCAATTCTTGCCGGGCACATGGTGAACGAGTGGTTAAGATCGACCTGAAAATTCCATCTGGAACCTTTTCCTGAACGACCTGTTATCGAAAGGCCGTGTTGCGGCCGCATTCGCCCCGAGACTGGGGACTGGGCCGACAAACCCGCATTTCGAGCCGAGCTCGACGGAGGATCAAGTGGATAGACGTTCTTTCATCACCAGTCTTTTTGGCGGCATCGCAGTCGCCGGCATCGGTGGCACCGCCATGGCGAAGAGCCTGACCGAGGCCGCCCCCAAGCCCGTGGAAGTCGCCGCCGGCGAAATCGATTCCGCCCTCAAGGCCGGCCTCGATCAGACCGATGCCGAGTTCACGCAGTATCATCGCCGTCCTTATCCGCGCCATCACCGGCGCCCGCCCCCGCCCGTCCATCATCGCCGGCCGCGCCGCGTGGTCCGCAACGGCCGGGTCTACTGGGTCCGCTGACCTGTTCCGGGCCGGCACCTTTCGGTGCCGGCCTTTTCATTTCGAGAGATGACGGGAGGCATCCGGCATGACAGCGCCGGGGCACATTCAGAGCGGCACGATCGAGACCGACGTGCCCGCCAGGCTCGACCGCCTGCCTTGGTCACGCTTCCACACGCTCGTCGTAATCGCGCTCGGCATCACCTGGATTCTCGACGGGCTCGAGGTCACGCTCGCCGGCTCGGTCTCGGGCGCCCTCAAGGAGAGCCCAAACCTCAAATTCACCAATACCGAGATCGGCATGGCCGGCGCCGCCTATATCGCCGGCGCGGTGCTGGGCGCGGTCTTCTTCGGCTGGCTGACCGACAGGCTCGGGCGCAAGAAGCTCTTCACGATCACGCTGCTCGTCTATCTCACCGCCGCCGCGGCCACCGCCTTCTCCTGGAACGTCTGGAGTTTCATCCTCTTCCGCTTCCTCACGGGCATGGGCATCGGCGGCGAATACACCGCGATCAATTCGACGATCCAGGAACTCGTCCCGGCCCGCGTCCGCGGCTGGACCGATCTCGTCATCAACGGCTCGTTCTGGATCGGCGCGGCGCTGGGTGCGCTCGGCGCCATCGTCCTGCTCGATCCCGCCCGCATCGACCCTGAATACGGCTGGCGCCTCGCCTTCTTCATCGGCGCCGCGCTCGGGCTGATCATCCTGTTCATGCGGCAATGGATTCCGGAAAGCCCGCGCTGGCTGATCAGCCATGGCCAGCCCGAGCGCGCCGCCGAGATCGTCGCCGATATCGAGCGCCGCGCCGGCTTCGTTCCGCCGGCCGGCGAGGCCCTGCCACTGACCCGATTGCGACCGCGCGCCGCGACGCCGCTCGGTGAAGTCTTCCGCACGCTCTTCGTCGTGCATCGCGAGCGCGCGCTGGTCGGGCTCACCCTGATGCTGTCGCAGGCCTTCTTCTACAACGCGATCTTCTTCACCTACGCGCTGATCCTGACCGATTTCTACGCCGTTCCCTCGCAGCAGGTCGGCTGGTTCATCCTCCCCTTCGCCGCCGGCAATTTCCTCGGGCCGCTCCTGATCGGCCGATTGTTCGACACGCTCGGCCGGCGCGTAATGATCGCCGCGACCTATGCCCTGTCGGGCCTGCTGCTGACCGGCACGGGCTACCTCTTCTGGAAGGACTGGCTCACGGCCTCGCAGCTCACCCTGTGCTGGAGCGTCGTCTTCTTCTTCGCCTCGGCCGCGGCGAGCTCGGCCTATCTGACGGTTTCCGAGACCTTCCCGGTGGAGATGCGCGCGCTCGCCATCGCGATGTTCTATGCGGTCGGCACCGGCGCGGGCGGCATCGCCGGCCCCTGGCTCTTCGGCATACTCATCGACACCGGCTCGCGCGGCAGCGTCTTCGGCGGCTATCTGCTCGGGGCCGTGCTGATGCTGACTGCGGCTTTGGTCGCGGCGCGCTTCGCCGTCCGGGCTGAGCGCCAGCCGCTCGAAAGTGTGGCGAGACCGCTCAATGCGGTGGATTGAGCGCGATACGCGTAACCATAGCGCGTGAAAGGCGCCTCGATGGAACAAAGCATCCTTTAAATGCATTATTCCACACCGGCATTCCCTCGTTAAGAATGCCCTGGGAGATGTGGTGACAACAGCCTGGAGGCCGTCGTGGACAGACGCTCATTCCTGATGACACTGGTCGGTGGTTTTGCCGCAGCCGGCATGGGCGGCATCGCCGTCGCCGAAGCGGCCCAGCCCAAGCTGGCACCGCTGCCGGACGCCGAGCCCGCCAAGGGCGACGAGGCCGTGACAGCCGAGATGAAGGAGGCGCTCGACAAGACCGATGCCGAATTCAGCCAGTACTATTACTACCGCCGGCCGCGCTATTATCGGCGCCCCTATTATCGCCCGCGCTACTACTACCGTCCGCGCTATTATGCCCGGCCGCGCTACTACTACCGCAGGCGCTACTGGTAACAGCTGATCGCCCGGGTCAGGCCGCGCTGATGCGCGTCTGGCCCGGCTCGGCGACGGTGATCCCCGCAGACGTATACTCGCTTAGCTTGTTGCGCAGCGTGCGGATCGAGATTCCCAGGATCTTGGCCGCGTGCGTGCGGTTGCCGAGGCAATGATCGAGCGTATCGAGGATCAGCTCGCGCTCGACATCGGCGACGGTGTGCCCGACCAGCGAGCGCGTCATCGCCTCCGCCGTCTGGGCCGCGCGCGCAGCCGGATCGCGTGACGGGGCCGGCGCCAGCGCCTCTCCTTCCGGGCTCAGCACGGCCGCAGCCGCGATCTCCGGCCCGCTCGCCAGCAGCACCGCCCGGTGCATCGTATTTTCCAGCTCGCGCACATTGCCGCGCCACGCGCTGGTGAGGAGCAGCTTGCGCGCATCGGCAGCGATCGGCCGCGGCGGCAGCCCGTTCAGATCCGCATATTTCCTGGCGAAATGATCGGCCAGCACCAAGATGTCGCCCGGCCGCTCGCGCAGCGCCGGCAGGCGCAGATGCACAACGTTCAGCCGGTAGAGCAGGTCCTCGCGGAACGAGCCTTCGCGCACGGCGTCGGCCAGGTTGCGGTTCGAGGTCGCGATGATCCGGATATCGACCTTGACCGGCTGCGTGCCGCCGACGCGGTCGATCATGCGCTCCTGCAGAGCGCGCAGCAGCTTGGCCTGCAGGCGGACATCCATCTCCGAGATTTCGTCCAGCAGCAGCGTGCCGCCATGGGCCTCCTCGAACTTGCCGATGCGGCGTGCGATGGCGCCGGTGAAAGCGCCCTTCTCATGGCCGAACAATTCGGATTCGAGCAGGTTGTCGGGGATCGCCGCGCAGTTCACCGCGACGAAAGGACGGTCCTTCCGGCCCGATTTCTGGTGGAGATGACGCGCGATCACCTCCTTGCCGGTGCCGCTCTCGCCGGTGACGAGAACCGGCGCTTCCGAGCGGGCGATCTGAGTGGCGAGCTGCACGACGCGTTCCATCGCGGGGTCGCGCCAGATCAGGCTCGACTGGTCGGCGGCGACCGCCTCCAGCACGGCCGCGATCAATTCCGGATCGGGCGGCAGCGGCACGTATTCGCGGGCACCGGCCTGGATCGCCGCGACGGCCGCGCGCGTATCCGTCGAGGTGCCGCAGGCGACGAGCGGCGTGCGGATGCGCTCGGCCTCCAGCGCCGCGACATAGGCTGCGATCGGCTGGACGACATCGACCATCAACAGGTCGGCGCCCTTGGCGCGCAACACGGCGAGCGTCTGCTCGAGGCTCTCGGTATGGGTCACCGCCGCGCCATGCGACATGGCGATCTTGGCGGCTGCGATGATCTGTCCCTTGAGACCGCCGGCAATGATGAGGCGCATGGCTCAGGTCCTTTCGTTCTTGGTCACGAGGGCGAGGCCGGCTCTCACCGGTCCGCCTTGATGATTTCCGTCATGGTCACGCCGAGCCGGTCCTCGACGACGACGACCTCCCCGCGCGCGACCAGCCGCTCGTTGACGAAGATGTCGATGGCTTCGCCGACGCGCCGGTCGAGTTCGAGAACCGCTCCGGGCACGATCTGCAGGAGGTCCCCGACCGCGACCTTCGAGGAGCCGAGCACCGCGGACACCGTGACCGGCACGTCGAAGACCTGCTCCAGGTCCTCGGCTGTCTTGATCGGCACGGGGCCCGAACGGGCGACCGACATGTCACCCTGGTCGAAGGACAGGTCGGCTTGGTTCAGCGGCGGCAGGTTGAGATCGTTCTCCGGGCTCATCGCTCAGACCTTCATGGTTGGCCATGGCCGAACACGCGCGCGACCGCCTGTTCGACCAGAGCCGTGAGTTGCTGGCTGTCGAGGACGAAGCCGCCCTCCGCCCATTCGATGCGCCCGTCGCCGGGCACGATGTCGGATTGCCCGAGCACGATCAGCTTGCCGGCGAAGCCGTGCTCGGCCGCGAGCTTGCGGACCAGCTCCTCGGCGGCCTCGACCACGCTCTCATGCACGCGCAGCACCAGATGCGGCGCGGTGCGGGCATGGTTCAAGGCTTCGCGGACGGCCCCTTCCAGGGCAGCCAGCGGCTTCTCCGCCAAAGCGGCTCCGGCCAGTGCCTTCGCCGTCGCGATCGCGACATGGGCCGCATGTTCCTCGATCGCCGCCGTGCGCGCCGCTTCCTGCGCGAAGAGCCGCTCGGCCGAGCGCGCGAGCTGCCCGGTCAGGCCGACGAGCTGGCCCTGCGCTTCGCGATGGGCCTGTTCCTGCCCGGCATGGAAGCCCTCGGCACGGGCCGCGGCGAGCTCCGCCTCGCCGGCAGCCTTGCGGCTGCCTTCGCGGAAATCGGTCCCGAACATGAACTTGGTCGCGGCCATCTCAGTACACCAACTCGTCGTCGGAGCCGCCCTTGGACAGCACGATCTCGCCCTTGTCGGCGAGCTCCTTGGTCATCTGGACGAGCATCGTCTGGGCCTCGTCGACCTCCTTGAGGCGCAAGGGACCCAGACTCGCCATGTCGTCCTGCATGTTCTTGGCGGCACGCTGCGACATCGCGCCGAAGAAGAGGTCGCGCATCGACTGGCTGGCGCCCTTGAGCGCGCGCGCCAGCGCAGTCTTGTCGGCTTGGCTGACCAGCGTCTGCAACCCGGCGGGGTCGAGCTTGGCGAGGTCGTCGAACGTGAACATCAGGGCGCGGATGCGCTCCGCAGAATCCTGGTTCGAGGCATCGAGCGCCGAGAGGAAGCGCAGTTCGGTCTGCCGGTCGAAGCCGTTGAAGATTTCCGCCATCATCTCGTGCGGATCGCGCCGGCGCGTCTGGGTCAGCGTCGAGACGAACTCGGTGCGCAGCGTGTTCTCGATATGGTCGAGCGCTTCCTTCTGCACCGCTTCCAGCCGCAGCATGCGCCCGACGACCTCGATCGAGAGCTCGTTCGGCAGGTTGCGCAGCACGTTGGCGGCATGCTCGGGCCGAATCTTCGACAGGATGACGGCGATGGTCTGCGGGTATTCGTTCTTGAGGAAGTTCGCGAGCACCACAGCGTCGATATTGCCGAGCTTCTGCCACATGTTGCGGCCGGCAGGGCCCCGGATTTCCTCCATGATCAGCGCGACCTGATCGGTGGGGAGGATCTTCTCCAGCAGCGAGATCGTGCGGTCGAAGGAGCCCGTCACCGCGCCGGCGCTGGAGAGCTTGCCGACGAAATCGAGCATCAGGCGCTCGACCTCGTCGGCATCGACCGTGCCGAGCTCGGCCATGGCCCGCGTGATGATCCGGATTTCGTCGTCGTCGAATTCCTGCCAGATCTGGCGGCCGTGCTCTTCGCCCAGCACCAGTAGGATGACGGCGGCGCGCTGCGGGCCGGTCATCTCGGCGACGGTCGTCACGCCGAAGCCGCCGCCCTCGATGGCGTCCTCCAAGCCGGTGTTCCGCGTTGCGATGGATCGGGTATCGGCCATGTCTCAGCGCCCCGTCACGCGGCGGACTTCTCGTGGATCCAGCTCCGCAGCACAGCGACCGAGTCGGCCGGGTTCTGCGAGACCAGAGCCCCGATCTTTTCCACGGACTGTGCCTTGAGCTGCCCCTTGACCTGGGCGATCGCCAGCATCCGCTCGGAAGGCGCGGCGTCGACCTCGATTGGAAGGTGCTCGCCATCGGACCCGACCGTCACGGCCCTGCCGGCAGGATCGCCGGTCTCGCCAGCGAGGACCGCGCCATTGCGCATGAAGGAGGGGATCGCCCGGACATTGCTGTTGTCGGCGGCCAGCACCTGCTTCAGCAGCGGGCGCACCACGGTCATCAGCACGATCACGGTGAGCAGCGAGATGACGCCGAGCTCGGCGAAGCGCGCCAGGTCCTCGCGGGTGAACGACAGCAGCTGCTGCATCAGCGTCTGGTCGGTGAGCTCGGCCGGCGCCGGCGGGGCCTCGGCGAAGCGCAGGTTGACGACCTCGACCTTGTCACCGCGACCCTGATCGAAGCCGACGGCGGTGCGCACGAGCTCGCCGATGCGATCGAGCTCCTCGTTGTTGCGCGGCTGGTAGGAGAGTTCGCCGGCCGGGCTGCGCGTATAATTGCCGTCGACGAGCACGGCGACGGAGAGCTTCTTGACCCGTCCGCCTTCCAGCACCTCGGTACGGGTCGTGCGCGAGATCTCGTAATTGGCGACTTCCTCGTTCTTCGAGGAGTTCTCGCGCTGGTTCTGCTGTGTCCCTTGCGTCTGCTGCGCGCCCGGCAACTCGTTGCCGACGGTCACCGCGCCGTTGCCGCCCTCGGTCGTGGTCGAGGCTTCCGTGCGGTTCTGGCTGGAACGCAGGACGCGGCTTTCCGGGTCGTAGCTCTCGGAGCGGCTCTCGACGCGATTGGTGTCGAGCGCGGCCGAAACCTGCACCCGCGCCCGGCCGTATCCGACGACGCTGGCGACGATGTCCTCGACCTGGCCCTTGATGCGCTTCTCGATCGCGGTCTGGCGCTCCTCGATGCCGAGCCCGATCATACCCTGGTCGCTCTGGGCGCCATCCGCCAGCAACCGGCCGCGCTCGTCGACGATCGAGACACGCTCCGGCTTCAGTCCGTCCACGGCCGAGGCGACGAGATGGCGCACGGCCCGGACCTGCGCGGCGTCGAGATCGCCCGCGAGCTTGAGCGCGATCGAGGCGCGCGGCGGCTCGCGGTCACGCTCGAACAGCCGCCGCTCCGGGATGACGAGATGGACGCGCGCCGCTTGCACCCGACCGATCGAGCGGATGGTGCGCGAGAGTTCGCCTTCGAGCGCGCGCAGATGATTGATGTTCTGCACGAAGCTGGTCGAGGAGAAGGCGTCGCCCTTGTCGAAGATTTCGTAGCCGACGCCGCCGCCGGCCGGGATGCCCTTGCCGGCAAGGTCCAGGCGCAGGCGCGGCACGTCGGCCTTCGGCACCAGCACCGTCTGGCCGTCGCCGCGCAATTCGTACTTGATGCCGCGCGCATCGAGATCCTTGAGGATGGCACTGACGTCCTGGCTGCCGAGGTCCGAGAACAGCACGCTCATCGCCGGCTGGGACATCCGGAGCATGACGAAGCCGAAGAAGCCGACGAGCACCAGCGTGACGGCCAGCATGGCCGCCAGGCGTGCCGCTCCGAATTTGGCAAACTGCTCGATCAGGCCGTTCACGCCGCCATCCGTCCCACAGAATCGCGGGGTACGGCACACCTGTCCCGCCCCACTAGGCAAGTTTTTCCCAGTGCATGGTTAGCGGGCGGTTAATTTTTCGGGGCTGGCCGTTAACTTTATCGCGGGAGATCGCGCGCAAACGCCAAAGGCGCCGGCCCTGTCGGGGCCGATGCCTTTGAAAAGAAACGGAAATATCTGCTTCTTACTGGCGGTAGTGCTGGATTCGGGTCGTCCGCAGGCCCGCGAGGCCATGCTGGTCGATCGACATCTGCCAGCTTAGGAACTCGTCGACGGTCAGCGTATAGCGCTGGCACGCCTCTTCCAGGCTCAGCAGCCCGCCGCGCACGGCAGCGACCACCTCGGCCTTTCGCCGGATGACCCAGCGCCTCGTATTCATCGGCGGGAGGTCCGCGATCGTCAGCGGACTTCCGTCCGGTCCGATCACGTACTTAACCCGCGGTCGCAATGGCTCGGTCATGGTACACTCACACAACTCAACAGAGCTACTGAGGGCAGCATAGGCGGGCGGCTTTAAGAATTGGCTAAAACGATCGCCTCGGATGTCCACGACTGATTCGCCGCCGCTCACTCGCTGCGCACCACGCTCTTGACCTTGTCGATCGGGACGGTGATCGAGCCGATCTTGAGCATCGGGATCGAGGAGGTGAAATCGACGCCGTCGACCACGCCGCTGATCTGCGTCTTCGCCGTGACGCTCTCGCCCAACACGTTCTTGGCGTCGATCGAGATGCTGTACTCTCCGTCCGGCGCCGAGGTGCCGAGCGATGTCGAGCCGTCCCAACTGAAGGTCTGATCGCCGGCGGTCAGCGTCCGGGTCATCGTCTGGACGACGCTGCCGCTGGAATTCTTGATGGTGATGGTCGCGGTGCCCGCCGAGGCCATGTTGACCTTCCAGTCGGCCTTGCCGTTGGCGAGCCGCGTCGTGGTGCCGTCGGCGGTGATCGTGGAGCCGATGAAGCCGACCGCGTTCGTCGCCGTGCCGGCCGCGCTGAGGCTGAGCAGCGAGCCCAGGGTCTCATTGGTCTTGAGCTGCTGCTCGACGCCGGCGAACTGCACGAGCTGCGCCGTGAACTGGTTGGTGTCGAGCGGGTCCAGCGGCGACTGGTTCTTGAGCTGCGTCGTGAGCAGCGTCAGGAACTGGTCGAAATTATTGGCGATCCCGCTCGTCGAGCCGGTCACGCTGCTGCTGGTGCCCGATGTGCCGGACGTGCCTGATGTTCCGGAAACAGCCATGGCGCTTGTCCTCGTTCAGATGCTGAGATCGACGCCGCCGAGCCGAATGACACGGCGCTGCGGGGCGAGGTCGGTCGAAAGGGTGGTGTCCTCGGTAAGCTCGGCACCGCCGGACTGGCGCTGGCGCTGCGGCGCCTCGTCCTGCTGGCGGTTCTGGCGGAAGGCCGACTGGTCGGACGGATCGCGCAAGGTGATGTCGACACCGCCATCGGACGGCTTCAGGCCCGCCTGCTCGAAGGCGCGCTCCAGCGTCCGCGCGTCGCGCTGCAGCAGGTGCAGGGTCTCGACCCGGTCGACCACCAGCTTGGCACTGACCTCGCCCTTGTCGGAAATCGACAGGTTGACGTCGACGCGGCCGAGCTCTTCGGGATCGAGCCGGATGTCGAACTGCCGTGAGCCCGACATCGCCCGCAGGCCGATCTCGATCGGCACGACATGGATCGGTGTCGGCGGGCTGTTCGCCGTGCCCTGCCCGGGGGTTCCCGGCGCCGTGCCCGCCGCCGCATTCGGATCGAATGGCTGGAGCAGGCGATCATGCCCGGGCTTTCCGGGCACCTGCAACAGGCTCGACAGGTCGAACGGAGCGGCCGGCTGCTGCTGGAGAGCGTCGAGCGCCTTCGCATCGGCAGGGGCCGGTGCACCATTGGCGGCAGCCGGCTGATCGGCCTTGGCCCGGATGTCGGCGAATTCCTGCACGCCCTGCCCAGCCATCGCGGCAACATGGACGCCGCCCGCGGCGGCCTTGCCATCCGCCGCCAGGGCGGCCCCGGCCTGCGGCTGTTCCGGCGTCGCGGTCGTCACCAGCGGCAGCCCTGCGGTCGCAGTGGCAAGGGCTGGCTTCGCAGTGTCCTTCTTCGCTCCGCCTTCGGCCGAGATGGCTTCCGTAGCGTCTCCCGCAGCCCCATCGACGGCGATCAACGCCCCCTGCTGAAGCAGGGCGGGCACGATCGTAACCGCGACCGGTGTCGCCACGGCCTGGTTTTGGGTCACCGGAACAGCGGCGGCCGCTGCTGCCTCGCCCTTGTCTTCCGCCGCAGCCTTGCCCTCTTTCTTCGTCTCGCCCTTGCCGGCTTCGCCATCGGCTCCCCCGGCTTTCGTCGCGCTCCCTTCGCCGGCCGCCTCGGGCTGGGTACCGGCCTGGGCGGCGGCCATCGCGATCAGGAAGGCGATTCCGGTCGCATCCGTCTTGGCGGCCTGCGAAGCGGGCTTACCGGAGGCAGCGGGCGCCGTGACCGGCACAGCGGGCGCGTTGGTCGTTTGAGATGCCTTCGCTTGCGCCTGGACCTTGGCGGGATCGACAACCGTCTCGGTCGCCGCGGCTTCCTTGGCCGCCACGACCTCCCCGGAGGCAGCGATCTTCCCCGCCGCGCCGGCCTTGGCCCCGCCGGTGTCGACCGCCTCGGTCTCGGGCAGCGTGAAGACCTCGCCGCCCTCGCGCGGCTCGGTTTGAGCGGCGCGCGACCGGGCGGCCGGTGCTTCGGCAGTGGCCTGGCTGGTGAACGCAGACTGGATCGGCATGAACGGTCCCGTGACGCGGGCAACAACGCGCCCGGCCCTGTCCAGCAAGTTGCAAGCCAGAAACGTGCCGTTTCGAATCAAGGATTTAGCGCCACCGCGCGGCCGCCGGCGGGCAATATGAGCCCGGCTGCGCAGCCCAGCCCGGCAGGATTTGCCGATCCTGCTGGCGGCATCCGGCCAAAGCCGGTATAGAGCCGGCACATGCGCCGATGCCCGCGCCTGCCCCCGAGCCAGCGACGACACGACCGAGAATGACCGCTATCCGCAATTCCCTCGACATCGCCAAGCCGCCCGCGGCGACGCGCGTCGTCGCGGCGATGTCCGGCGGCGTCGATTCCTCCGTGGTCGCGGCGCTGCTCAAGCGCGAGGGCTACGACGTCATCGGCGTGACGCTCCAGCTCTATGATCACGGCGCCGCCGTCCACCGGGCCGGCGCCTGCTGCGCCGGACAGGACATCCACGACGCTCGTCGCGTCGCCGAGACGATCGGCATCCCCCATTACGTGCTCGACTACGAGAGCCGCTTCCGCGATGCGGTGATCGAGCGCTTCGCCGAGAGTTATCTCGCCGGCGAGACGCCGATCCCTTGCGTCGAATGCAACCGGACCGTGAAGTTCCGCGACCTGCTCGATCTGGCGAAGGAGCTCGGCGCCGATGCCCTGGCGACCGGCCATTACGTGCTCAGCCGCGATCTCGGCAACGGTCATCGCGGCCTGTTTCGCGCCGCAGATGCGAGCCGCGACCAGAGCTATTTCCTTTACGCGACGACGCAAGAGCAGCTCGACCTGCTGCGCTTCCCGCTCGGCCATGTCGACAAGACGCAGACCCGCGCGCTTGCCGCCGAGCTCGGCCTCGCCATCGCCGACAAGCCCGACAGCCAGGATATCTGCTTCGTGCCGAACGGCCGCTATGCCGACGTCATCGAGCGGTTGAAGCCCGGTGCCGCCCGCCCCGGCGACATCGTCCATCTCGACGGCCGCATCCTCGGCCATCATGACGGCGTGCTCCACTACACCGTCGGCCAGCGCAAGGGGCTCGGCATCAGTGCGAGCGAGCCGCTCTATGTCCTGCGCCTCGACGCCGATGACGCCCGCGTCATCGTCGGCCCGCGCGAGGCGCTGAGCGTGCGCGAGGTCCGCCTGCGCGATCTCAACTGGATCGGCGAGATCTCGCTCGACGCCCTGCCCCAGGACGGGCTCGAGGTCGCGGTGCGCGTGCGCTCGACCCGGGCGCCGCGCGAGGCTCGCCTGTTCCGCGACACGGACGGCCTGCGCATCGAGCTCGCCGGCGACGAGGAAGGCGTCTCGCCCGGCCAGGCTTGCGTGATCTATGCCGATGCCGGGCCAGGTTCCCGCGTCCTCGGCGGCGGCACCATCGTGCGCCGTCCGCTCGCCCTGCCGGCCGCGCCCGCACCGGCCGCCCTCGCCCTGCCCTGATCGCTCAGGCCTCGCTCTTCCGTTCGGACTTCCATGCCATGCCGGTGACCTACGATCTCGACGGCCAGAAGCGCGTCTATGCGACCTGGGCGAAATTCTACGACCGGATCTATCAGCGCATGCTGGCCCGCCCGCAGCGCGAGGCGGTCGAAGCGGCCTGCGCCTGCGGTCCCGACATCCTCGAGATCGGCGTCGGTACCGGGCTCACCTTGCCCTATTTCACTCCCGGTTCCCGCGTGCTCGGTGCCGACCTGTCGCTCGACATGCTCAAGGTCGCCCATCGCAAGGTCGAGAACCAGAATCTCGCCCATGTCCGCGGGCTGATGGTGATGGATGCCTGCCGGCTCGGCTTCGGAGACGAGCGCTTCGACGCGGTCACCGCACAATTCGTGATCACGCTCGTGCCGAACCCAGAGCAGGCCTTGGCCGAGATGGACCGCGTCCTGAAGCCCGGCGGCGAGATCATCATCTCGAGCCGCCTCGTCGACGATGGCGGCTTCCTGGCGCCTTTCTGGCGCGCGGTCGCCCCGCTATCGAAGGCGATCGGCTGGAGTTCCGACTTCAAGGTCAGCCGCCTGACCGACTGGGCGCTGAAGACGGGCCGCTACGAGACCGTCCATATCGGCAGCGGCTATTTCAAGGTCGTCCGGCTGCGCAAGCAGGCTTCTACCGATAACGCGCGATCGAAGGCTTGACGGCCCCCCGCCGCGACGCCTATATCGCGCCTCGAAGACGAGCCGGCTCTGCCGGCCTCGGCCCTGTGGCGGGGTAGCTCAGCTGGTTAGAGCAGCGGAATCATAATCCGCGTGTCGGGGGTTCAAGTCCCTCTCCCGCTACCACTCCTCTCCCCGACAGTGTCGTCGGAAAGTGCCCCCGATAAGGGCTGTCAGCTCCCCAAGCACATCGCGTTTCGGGAATTCTCCGGCCGACGCCGGTTGGATAGTCGTCGCCCGGATCGGGTCGCGGAGCGCGGTCTTCGCCTCGCCGCCATTCTCCTCGCGAGCCGCGATCGTCGTATCGAGACGTTCGCTTCACCGTCAGGTTCTGACAGTGAAGCGAGGAATTGGTTAGCATTGGGCCATCGGCTCCGGGTAGCCGGAGTTCCGCCGCGTCGCCCTCAGCCGATCTCGCCGCGCTCGATCTGCAAGGTCTCGTCGGCGATCGCGTCGAGCAGCGCCGGAGTCGATTCCGTGACGAGGATGGCGAGGTCCGGACGGCTGCGCTTGAGATCGCCGAGGGTCCGCGCATAGTCCAGGGCCAGCGCGGGGGCGAGCCCCTGGAAGGGCTCGTCGAGTAGCAGCGCCGTGCGGGCGACCATCAGCGCGCGGCCGAGCGCCACCATCTTGCCCTGCCCGCCCGAAACGCCGCCGCCCGGCCGCTTGCGCATGGTCTTGAGCTGCGGCAGCAACGCATAGACCTCGTCGAGCCGCCGCGTCCGCTCGGCCGCGGGCAGGCTGAGCGCCAGCGCCGGAAGGACGATATTGTCCTCGACGCTGAATTCGGGGACCAGCCGCCGGTCCTCCGGCGCATAGCCGATGCCTTGCGCCGCCCGGCGATAGGCCGGCGTCGTGCCGATCTCCTCACCGTCGAGCCGAACCGAGCCTCCCTGCACCGGCAGCAAGCCCATGATCGCGCGCAGCGTCGTGGTCTTGCCGGCGCCGTTGCGGCCGATCAGGATCGTCGTCCTGCCCGATGTCAGCCCGAGCGAGACCGAGCGCAGCACCTGCACGCCGGCGATCGCGGCGCTCACTCCTTCGATCCGAAGCATCACGCCACCCCCACGACGTTGCGCAGCACCCGCTCGTCCTTGAATACGACCGAGGGCGGCCCCTCGGCCATGACGCTGCCGGAATCCCAGACGACGACGCGGTCCGCGTAGCGCTGCACCACGTCCATGTCGTGCTCGACGAAGAGCGCGGTGACCTTGGCCTGGCGCAAGGCGCCCATCAGCGTCTCCATCAGGGTGAAGCGCTCGATCGTGCTGACGCCGCTGGTCGGCTCGTCGAGCAGGACGAGGCGGGGCTTCAGGGCGAGTGCGATGACGATGTCGAGCAGCTTGCGCCGCCCTTCCGGCAAGGTGCCGGCCAACTGCCCAGCCTCGCGGTCGAGCCCGACCAGCGCCAGCAGCTCTTCCGCCTCCTGGCGCCGCCCTTCGGCGCCGAGCGCCTTGAAGGGCACCCAGATGCCGCGCTTGGCCGCGACCGCGATCATCAGGTTGTCGAGCACGCTCTGGTCGAGGAAGAGCTGCGGGATCTGGAAGGCTCGCGCGATGCCGCGCCTTGCGATCGTGCGCGGCGCCATCGCGGTGATCGGCTTGCCGTCGAGATAGACCTCGCCCGAGCTCGGCCGGAGATAGCCGGTGCAGAGATTAAGGAAGGTCGTCTTGCCGGAGCCGTTCGGGCCGATGATGGCGAGGAACTCGCCCTCGCGGATTTCGAGATTGACGCCGTCAGCCGCCTTCACGCCGTAGAAGGCGATGCGCAGGTCCTTGGCCTGGAGGAGAGGCGTGGTCATGCCGGTTCTCCGCTGCGGCGCCGGAGCAGGCCGTAAAGCCCGCTCGGCAGGAAGAAGATGACGCCGATCAGCGCGACGCCGATGATCAGGTTCCAGGCATCGGTGATGCCGACCGCGACGGTGTGCAGCACTTCGAGGAAGAGCGAGCCGATGAACGGGCCAGCGACGCCGCCGATGCCGCCGAGCACCGCGACCAGAACGAGATGGCCGGACGCCGTCCAGAAGGCGAATTCCGGCAAGATATGGCCGATCGCCATGGCCGCGATCGCTCCGCCGATGCCGGCGAGCGCGGCCGAGATGGTATAGGCGATCAGCAGCACGATCCGGACCGGCACGCCGAGATATTCGAGCCGGAGCTCGTTGGTATGCACGGCCGAGAGCGCATGACCGAGCGGGCTCGCGAGGTAGCGCTGCACGCCGTAGCCGACACCGACCATCAGCACGATGCCGGCATAGTAGAGCGCCGTGTCGAAGCGCGCCTTGTCGAGCGTGACGCCGAAGAAGCTCGGCACAGCCAGCCGCATGCCGTCCGTGCCGCCGGTGATGCCGTAGAGCTTCGAGATGAGCGCGTAGAGCACCATCGACATGGCCAGGTTGAGCATGGCGAAGAAGATCGCGCGGTAGCGCACCATGAAGGCGCCGACGACGAGACCGGCGACCGCCGAGGCAAACGTACCGAGCAGGAGAAGCAGGACGAATTCGTTCACCCCGGCCCGGGCGAGGAAGGCGATGGCATAGGCGCTCACGGCGTAGAACATGGCATGGCCGATCGAGATCAGCCCGCCGCGCAGCAGCACGGCGACGCCGAGCGCGGCGAAGCCCTTGGCGATGGCGAGCGTCAGCACGAATTGCAGCCAGGGCGCGGCGACGGGCGCAAGCGCCAGCACGACCAGCGCGATGAGGAAGAGGGCGGCACGCATGGCGGTCAGATCCTCCGGGTCGCAGCCTGGCCGAACAGCCCGTAGGGGCGGATCAGCAGCACGACCAGCATGACGATGTAGGGGGCGACGGCATCGAGTTCGGGCGCGAAATAGATCGCCAGCACGCGCGCAAGGCCGACGATGATCGCCGCCAGCGCCGCGCCCTCGATCTGGCCGAGCCCGCCGATGGCGGCGACGGCGAAGGCGAGCACCATGGTCTCGGCGCCGAGGCCGGGCGCCGCGCCAGCCGTCGGCGTCGCGAGAGCGCCGCCCAAGGCAGCGAGGAAGACGCCGAGCGAGAAGGACAGGATGAAGACGCGGTTGGTGTTGATGCCGATGCTCTGCGCCATCTCGCGATCGGCGACCACGGCGGTGACGAGGCGCCCGATCCGGGTCTTCGTCAGCAACACGCGCAGGCCGATGACGACGAGGGCCGCCAGCGCGATCAGCAGGAGCTGGTAGTTGAGGTAGATCACGCCGCCGATCCGGGTCGAGCCGAGAAGCTGCATCGGCGTATCCTCGGCCAGCGACGAGACGCCGAAGACGATGCGCTGCAGGTCCTCCAGGATCAGGAACAGGCCGAAGGTGACGAGGATCTGGATGGCTTCCGACTTGCCGTAGGTCCAGCGCATCAGGCAACGCTCGACCAGCGGGCCGAACAGCGCCGCGACGATGGCCGCGCTGAGGATCAACGCCGGGAAGGACAACCAGGGATTCAGCCCCGCACCGGCGATCCAGAGCCCGACCGAGGCCGCGACATAGGCGCCGATCGAATAGAAGCTGCCATGTGCCACGTTGAGCACGCGCAGGACGCTGAAGACCAGCGTCAGCCCGACCGCGACGAAGAAGATCAGCGCCGCGCTGGCCAGGCCGTCGACGGCGAGCGGAATCAGGGTGTCGAGCATGGGCGGCACCTGGACAATGACGATGAGGGAATGAGCGGGAGGGCTTCAAGCCGCCCTCCCCGCGGGCACGTCGCTTACTGGTAGCTGCCGGGCTTCGGCTGCGCGGCGAGGAAGGCCGGTGTCAGCGTGCCCACCCATTTGATCGCGTCTTCGCCCTGCGGCGGCATCAGCGCATCGCCCTTGTAGCGGACCATGCCGCCGATGACCGGGAACTTGTAATCGGCCGATTTCGTGGTGATGCCGACGATCTGGTCGACGAGGCCGTCATTGTCCGTCCGGGTTACGGTGGTGCCGGTCAGCGTCTTGACCGTGCTGCCGCGCATGGCCTCGGCTAGCTCGTCGCGGCTCGGCCATTTGCCGCCGTTCTTCTTCAGCGCGGCCTCGTAGCCCGCCTTCATGTAGACGATCGCATTGGCCATCTTGATCGACGGGAAGACCGGGTATTCGCCGTAGCGCTTCTGATAGGCCTCGACGAAGCTCTTCGTGTCGGGATTGGCCTTAGCGTCCTGCGACATCCACCAGCCATCGCCGAGCACGCCGACGATCACGCCCTCCGGCAGCGCGACGCGCTGGAGCACGGTCTCGCCCAGCGCGAGCACGACCTGGCTCGACGAGAACAGCCCGCGCGGCTGGGCCTGGCGCACGAAATTCTCGAGGTCCGCCCCCCAGAGATTAGAGAAGACCACATCCGGACGCGAAGCCGAGAGCTTCGAGATCTCGGTCTGGAAATTGGCCGAGCCGAGCTTCGGGAAGAGCTCCGCGACGACCTCGACATCGGGCTTCAACGCCTTCATCGCAGTCTTGAAGATCAGCGCCGCGTCATGGCCGAAGGCGTAGTCCGGATTGACGATGGCGATGCGCTTCACGTCCGGCTTCTGCTGCAGCAGGTAGAGCGCATAGGCGACGAATTCGGGGATCGTGTTGCCGTTCGGGCGGAAATAATAGCGGCTCTTGCCATCAAGCAGGAGCTGATGCGTGTCGCAGTTCCAGCCGATCGTCGGGGCCTGGAGCTGCTCGGCGAGCGGCGCCAGCGCCAGGCAGTTGGCGCTCGACAGGGCCGCGATCATGACCTGGTTGGCCTTGTCCTCGGCGAGGCGGCGATACTCGGCGATCACGCCCTGCGTACCTTGCGCCTCGTCGACATAGGTCGCCTTCAGCGGCACGCCGCCGATGCCGCCCTTGGCATTGATCTCGTCGATCATCAGCTCGGCCGCGTTCTTGCCGGGCATGCCATAGGCCGCGGCCGGGCCGGAGGTGAAGGTCAGCACGCCGACGCCGAGCGCGGCCGGCTTCTCCTGCGCGAAGGCCGCCGCCATCAAGGCGCCGAGCGAAACCGCGAGAGCGGCCATGAAACCTGACTTTGTCCAACCTGACTTGGTCATCCTGCGTCCTCTCCTGTCGACCGGGGCGTTCCCGGACGTGCTGTGGCCTGCGGCCGTTCCCTGTGTGTTGTTCGGTGCCTGGAGCGCCGCCGGGCGGGCTTCTGAACGAGCCCTTTCCGAGCAGCGGCGCTATCGTCCGGCCGGCCGCTCAGACCGGGTCGAAATAATGGATCTCGAGCAGCAGGCAGCCGCTCTGCGACTTGAAAGGGCCATGCTTCGCGTGCGGCGGGCGCACCGCGTAGGTGTGCGGCGGGAAAGCCGTTCCGCCGTTGCCGTTCGCGTCGTTGCCGACGGTGAGGTCGCCTTCCACCAGATAGACCTCCTCCCAGTAGTCGTGGGAGAACGGCGCGGTGGTGTAGACGCCGGGCTGGAAGCGCAGCAGGCGGGTGCGCGTGCCCCGGCTGTTCGTCTCGTCCAGCGCTCCGGAGAGAATCTTCTGCTCGATGCCGGCCGGATAACCGGCCGGAACCTCCCAGCCGCTCGCCATGTCGAGCGTGTAGAATTCGTCGTGCTTCTTGTTGACGGGCATGATCTGGCCTTTCGCGATAGCGCCCGGCGGAAGGCGGAAACCGCCCCCGGATGGGCCGCGCTGCGTGTTCGAAGGGATGGCTTGCGGACCCGCGCAGGCTCAGGCGGCGGCGGATTTCGTGTCGATGTCGTAGGAGTCCAGCATGTGCTGGACGATGCCGCCGGCCTTGCCCCAGTCGTAGGTGCGGAAGGAATGGCCCTTCGTCACGAAGGTCGCCCCGGCGTAGAACATCTCGTACTGGTGGTGCCGCGAGCCGAACTCGGAGCCGACCGCATCCCAGGCGAGCTTGTAGAACTTCACCCGATCATGCGCATTCGCGGCCGGCGACTGCTGGGTCTTCTCGATCATCGCCGCGATCTCGGGATTGGCGAAATCGGCAATCGAAGAGGGCAGCATGATCATGCCGCCGCCGGCGAGCTCGCGCAGCGAGTTCAGGATCTTCGGATACATCTGCTGGGTCAGCACCTGCGCCGAATAGAGCATATGCCGGTCGGGCACGAAATACGGGCCGACCTGCGTGCCCTTCGCCTCCATCGCGTTGACGAAGGCATCGACCATCGCGGCTTCCGCGGCGAGCTGGCCGAGGATCTCGCGCACCTGCGGGAACTGGGTGATGCCGTTGGTCTGGGTCGTGCGATGGGCGATGCCCATCAGGAACTGCAGCTTCACCTTCAGGCGGATCATCGCCTGGTAGTTCTGGTAGACATGGGCCGGCGTCGCGTGGAACTGCTTCTGGCACATCTCGACGCTGCCATCGATGAAGACGCGGTCCCACGGCACCTTCACGTCGTCGAAGAACAGCACGGCGTCGTTCTCGTCGTAGCGGCTGGCCAGCGGGTTGTCGAAGATCGAGCCGGCCTGCGCCTCGTACGATTTGCGCGAGAGCATCTTCAGGCCCTTGCTGTTCATCGGGATCGCGAAGGAGACGGCGTAGCGCTCCTCGCCCGGCTGCATCGGCTGGATCGTGGTGACGAAGACCTCGTTGGCGACGACGCCGCCGGTCGCCAGCATCTTGGCGCCGCGGATGGTGATGCCCTCGGCATCGCGGTCGACGACGCCGGCGGTCAGGAAGGGATCGGCCTGCTCGGCCGCGTTCTTGGATCGGTCCGCCTGCGGGTTGATGATGACATAGGTCAGGTAGAGATCGTTGTCGCGGGCATGGCGGTAGTAATTCTCCAGCGCCGCGGCGCGAGCAGGGTCGTAGCCCTCGAACACCGGCAGGCCCATGCGCATGCCGGCGATGCAGGAGGCGACATGGTCGGGCGCGCGGCCCAGGAAGCCGCCATGGATCGCGGTCCAGGCCTCGAGCGCCCGGCGGCGCTCGACCAGATCGTCATAGGAGGCCGGCAATTGCCAGATGCGATTGGCCCGGCCGCCGGTCTCGGTCTCGAAAGTCATGAGATCGCGGCGCGCGGGATCGTTGGCGAAGTCGAAGAGGCCGCCGACCGACTGCGCCACGTTGCGGAAGGCGCGATGGGTGGTCACGTCCTCGACGCGGCCGCCGTCGATATAGATCGAGCGGCCGTCGCGGATGCTGGCGAGATGCTCCTGTCCCGACTTGGTCATGGCGGCGTTTCCTCTGCGATTGCTGTTCGATGTTCAGTAGTGGATGGGCAGCGGCCAGGACGGCTCGCGCTCGGTCTCGTCGACGAGGTCGCGGTAGCGGCCGCGGAAGAAGATCAGCGGCGCCGGGTTGCCGGCACGCACGGCATGGCGCAGCACCCGCACCAGGAAGATGACGTGGTCGCCACCGTCATGATGGGCGTAGGGCTCGCATTCGAAATGGGCGAGCGCGCCGGTGATCAATGGCGCCTGGGCATGGCCCACCGTGCGCTTGACTTCGGCCCATTTGTCGCTGAGGGCACGGGCGAAACGGTTGGAGATCTGCTCTTGCTCGCGTGCCAGCACATTGACCGCGAAGCCCTTCGCTTCAAGCATGGCCGGCAGGCTGTTCGCCCGCCTGTCGACGCTGAACAGAACGAGCGGCGGATCGATCGAAACGGAGTTGAACGAACTCATGGTCATGCCGATGAGCTCCTCGCCACTGCCTTGCGCGGTGATCACCGCGACGCCGGTCGCGAACTCGCCCAGGGATTGCCTGAAGGCCCTGCCGTCCATCGCTCCCTCCCGTTGCGGTGTCGTTATTTGATTTGTTGAATAGCTTTGTAACAAAGCTAATATAATGAGTCAACAGCCCTGAGAGCGGACATTTCATGTCGACCGAAAACCGGCGCCTGACCGTGGCGAAGCCTGATTTGCTGGACGGGGAAAGCGACCTGCGCTTCCGCGACCTACTCTATGATTTCTTCGCCTTCGGCAGCCGGCTGGAGGAGGCGCGCTCCCGCTTCGCCACCTATATCGGGCTGACGCCGCCGCAATATCTGATCCTGATCGCGATCGGCCGCGGCACGCCCGAGCACGAGCTCGGCGTGGCGCAGGTGGCCGATCGGCTGCATCTCAGCGGCGCCTTCGTCACCATCGAGGTAAACAAGCTGGTGAAGAGCGGGCTGGTCGAGAAGCGCCCTCACCCCAGCGACAAGCGCCGGGTCAACCTCTCGGTGACGCCGCTCGGCTCAGAGATGCTGGAGCGCCTGGCCGCGCTGCAGCGGCCGGTCAACGATGCGCTGTTCGCCTCGCTCGACCGGGCGGATTTCGCGGCGCTGAGCGGCATCATGCAGCGTCTCGCCCGTGGGGCGAAGCAGGCCATTCATCTCGCCGATCACATCATCGCAAGCGAGACAGCCGCTCCGCGCGACTAAGGGTCGGCATGATCGTTCAACGCGAAACCGACGATGGTGAGGTCGACGACAGCATCACAGGAACATGCGCCGGATGGTCGCGGCATCGAGCGCTCTCAGCCGGCCGCCCGGCTGCTTCGACGTTCGGTGCGGGACCGGACGAGTACTCGATATGAACCCCGAAGGCGGTCGTTGGTTGGCTCTCGGCGATTCCCGCCGGCCCCGCTTGCTTTGGGCCCTGCAATCGTTGCGATTGACCGTCCCGTTTGTTTGAGTGACTCGTTCACCGGACGATAGAGTGCCCGCCGCGGCAACCGGATGCTGGCCACAGAGTGACATGTCGATCTCCCTGCGCTCCCTGCTGATCGGGCTTTGGCTTCTCATCGTCCTCTCGGCGGGCGCGACAGGCTTTCTTTTCGTCTCGTTTTACCGGGAGACGGCGAGCGTCCAGGCCGGGCGGGCGCAGGATCGGCTGGCCTCGGCCTGCCGCGGCATCGCCGATCGCTACGCATTTTTTGCGTCCGGCTGGCGCGGACCATGGCCGGCTAGGACGGATGAGGAGCTGCGCCGGCAATTGACGAATCTCGTCCAGCTCGCGCTGGCCCGCTCCCCGGAGATCGAGGGCGGCATCTGGCGCGAAGCCGAGGGCTCGCTCGGCTATGCCTTTCCGACCTACGAGGGAACCGGCCCGAAGACCGACCTGCCGGCGGCGGAGCAGCCGACGATCGGCGAGGTCAATGCCGCCGCCGCGGCTGCCGGCAAGCCGGCGACGCTGGAGCGGCGGGGGCGTTCGCAAATCCTGCTGCTGCATGCCTGCCCGCTCGGAGGATCCGCCGATACGGGCCTGACCGGCTGGACGATGACCCGTATCGCCGCCGCCGTGGGGCCGGCTTACGACCGGCTGATGACCGGCTTCGCGGTGCTCGCAGTGACCGTCCTGGGCTCCGCGCTCTGGCTGGGCTGGCTCCTGGTCGCGTGGTCGCGGCGCATCGCGCGGCTGGAGGCCGATCTCGCGGCGGGCCATGACGCCGATCTGCCCCGCCTCGCGCCGACGGGTCTGCCCGAGCTCGATCGCCTCGTGCATGCGCTCAACGCCAGCGGCGAGAGGCTGTCCGAGGCGCGGCGGCGCGCCGCCGGCGCCGAGCGGCTGGCGGCGGTCGGCCGCCTCGTCGCCGGTGTCGCTCATGAGGTCAGGAACCCGGTGGCCGCCATGCGGCTCAAGGCGGAGAACGCGCTTGCCGCGGGAGACGAGCAGCGCCGCATTTCTGCGCTCGGCTTCATCCTCGACCAGATCGCCAGGCTCGACCGCCTGCTGCGCGATCTCCTGACGATGAGCCAGCCGCGCGAACCCAAGGCGGAGGCCGTAGACCTCCCCCGCTTCCTCGCCGGGATCGTCACCGCCTTCAGCGATCGTGCAGCCGCGGCCGAGGTGAGCTTGATCGATCGTCTGGATCCGGCTGCGGGCGCGGAATCGCTCCCCATCTTCGATGCCGGCGAGATCGGACGCATCGTCGAGAACCTCGTCGGTAACGCGCTGCGGCATACGCCAGCCGGCGGCAGCGTGGAGCTCGCTGTCGCGAGACGCGGCGAGAATCTCGTGATCGCCGTGCGCGACGACGGCCCCGGTGTGCCCGCGGAAATCCGCGAACGTCTGTTCGAGCCTTTCGTGACCGGGCACCCGGAAGGCACCGGCCTCGGCCTCGCCATCGCCCGGGAGATCGCCGGCGTCCATCGCGCCACCTTGCGCCTGCTGCCCTCGGATCGAGGAGCCCATTTCGAGATCGAGCTGCCATGGCGCCATCGACCATCCTGATCATCGACGACGAGGCCGGGCTGCGGGAGAGCCTGGAGGAGACGGTGCGCGATCTCGGCTACGACGCCGCGACGGCCGCATCCGGGCGAACCGGCCTCGACCGCCTGCGCAGCGAGACGATCGACGCGGTCCTGCTCGACCTGCGCCTGGGTGGCGACATGGACGGCCTTGCGGTCCTCAAGGCGATCCGCGCGCTCCCCGTGCCGCCCCCGATCACGATCCTGACCGCCTATGCGACGGCGGAAAACACCATCGAGGCGATCAGGCTCGGCGCCTTCGACCATCTCACCAAGCCGATCGGCCGCGCCGACCTCGCCGACAACCTGACGCGGATGCTCGCATTGCGGGCGATGGAGCAGACGGCTCCGGCGGCAACGGATGACGGGCAGATTGCCTCGCGCTTCACCCTGGTCGGGTTGAGCGAGCCGATGCGGATGGTGCAGAAGGCGATCGGGCTCGTCGCCGACAGCGACACCACCGTCCTCGTCACCGGCGAGACCGGGACCGGCAAGGAACTCGTCGCTCGCGCCCTGCACGAACACAGCAGGCGCAAGCCCAAGCCCTTCATCGCCGTCAACTGCGCCGCCATCCCCTCCGATCTGCTCGAATCCGAGCTCTTCGGCCATGTGAAGGGCGCGTTTACCGGCGCGACCACCGATCGCAACGGAGCGTTTCGCGATGCGGATGGCGGCACGCTCTTCCTCGACGAGATCGGCGACATGCCGCCTGCGATGCAGGCAAAAATCCTGCGCGTGCTGCAGGACAAGATCGTCACGCCGGTCGGGGGGCGCCCGGTCCAGGTCGATGTCCGCATCGTCGCGGCGACGCATCGCAAGCTGCCCGAGCGCGTCGCGCAGGGCCTCTTCCGCGAAGACCTCTATTACCGGCTGAACGTGCTGACGATCCCGCTCGCTCCGCTGCGCGAACGGCTCGCCGATATCGTGCCGCTGGCCGAGCATTTCCTGCGCCTGGCGGCGCGTCCGGGCGAACGTCCGAAACGGATGACCGGGGCTCTCGCGGCTTATCTGCTCTCGCGCTCCTGGCCGGGAAACATCCGGGAACTCAAGAACGCCATCGACCGCGCTGTCGTGCTGGCGCGGGGCGATACGCTCGACGTTGCGGATATGGGCGATGCCGGCGTCGACACGGGCGCGACCGCCCCGCCTGCCGGATGGCTTGATGGAGACCTGCCGACCGCTGTGGCTAGGCTCGAGACCGAGATGATCCGCCGCGCGCTTCTGACCTGCGCCGGGAACCGCACCGAGGCTGCCCGGCGCCTCGGCATCAACCGGCAGCTCCTCTACACCAAGATCGAGCGCTACGGCCTCGACGCCGGCGAGGCGTCCGGATCCGTGACGGGCGCCGTCAGGAATACGGACGGTCGAGAGCTCGACTAAT
Organism: Allobosea sp. ASV33; assembly: GCF_016428755.1. Lineage (GTDB taxonomy): Bacteria > Pseudomonadota > Alphaproteobacteria > Rhizobiales > Beijerinckiaceae > Allobosea. The sequence goes on along the minus strand of NZ_JAELTI010000040.1, from coordinate 14,052 downwards.
CGCGTAAGCCTTTGAAATTAAACAGCCTGCCTGCTGGCACACCGGTTGCGGATGAATGGTCATCCCGCCGGACATCCGGCACGACAGCAGGTGAAATCATGACGAACAGCGTTCGATCCACTGCCGCCGCCCTCTTGTTGCTGGGTGGCACGGCACTTGGGGCCGCCACCGTCTTCGCGCAGGCCCGCGGCGGCCTGGCCTATGACGCTTCCCAGCTTCCGCAGACCAAGGGCGTCGTGAAGCAGTACACGCTCAGCCCGCGCGGCGACATCGACGGCCTGCTGCTCGCCGATGGAACCGAGATCAAGTTGCCGCCGCATCTCTCGAGCCAGACGGCATTCGCGCTGCGGCCGGGCGATGCGGTCACGGTTCGCGGCCTCAAGGCGCGGGCCCTGCCGCTGATCGACGCCGTCTCGGTCACCAACGACGCGACCGGCGCCGTGGTGCTCGACCAGGGCCGCCCCGAGGAACGCTCGACCGCCTCCGAGGTCGTCACCAGCAAGATCGTCGCCGTGCTGCATGGCAAGCGCGGCGAGGTCAACGGGGCGGCTCTCGACAACGGCGCTCAGCTGCGGCTGCCGCCACATGAGGCTGAGCGCTTCGCCGACCTGCTCAAGCCGGATCAGACGATCTCGGTTCGCGGCGAAAGCACGAAGAGCGCGCTTGGCACCGTGATCGAGGCGACCGCGCTCGGCACCACGCCGGACCGCCTGGCGCAACTGGACGCGCGCCGTCCTAAGCCGCCGCGTCCGGATGACCGCGCTCCGCCCCCGCCGCCTCCCGGGCCGCGCGGCTGACCTTCCGAAACGCGCCGGCCGCCCATTTCAGACGCGGCCGGCATCCTCAAGACAGGATCTTCCAATGCCCCATCAGGATATTCATGTCCGTGGCACGGTGCGCGATCTCTTCGCCCACCGCTTCACCCTCGAAACCGACCAGGGTCTGCTCTTGGCCGACCTGACGCCCGAAGGTCTCGCTCTGATCAGCCTCTCCGCAGGCGACAACATCGAGATCGCAGGCGAGCGCAAACCTTCCGAGATCAAGGTGCGCCGCCTGACGCGCGGTGAAACCGCGATCGACATCACGCCGAAGCCCAAGCCCGGCAAACATCATGGCCCCGAGGCGGAGGCCGATCCGGACAAGGCGATCGATGCCGTTCGCCAGGCCGGCTTCGAGCCGAATGGCGAGCCGCGCCGCAAGCCGAAGCACTTCGAAATCGATGCAGCGAAGGGCGGCAGGCTTTTCGAAATGCACGTCACCTTCGCCGGCGAGGTGCGGCATGCGAAGCCGCGCCTCGGCACCGAGTGACGCATGGACAGGATTTCGCGGATCGGGCGGGAACCGCCGCACGCTCCGCGGGTTTGAAGCCGCGGCCGTGTCGGGACGTCTTGACCGAAGCTCTCGACACGATCCCCGGTCCCTCGCGGCTGGTCCCGTTCTCATGTCGATCGTCGGCGCGTTGCGGCGCGCCCGCCGAACAAGGCCTTCGCACCACGTCCTCGCCATGACCCTGTCCGGCGCATGCCGGACTGTCTCTTCGCCTCCGTCCCCTCTCCTTGCCGCGAGACGCTCCCATGCCCACGCAAAGCCAGTCAGGCGCCCCGGCGAAATCGGGCGAACGTTCGCCGTCCCCCCGGGCACTTCTCGGCCTCGACGCCCTGAACTTCTTCCTCGCCGACGTGCGCGACGGGTTGGGCCCCTATCTCGCGATCTATCTGGTCGCGGTACGCGGGCCTGAGCAGGGCTGGAACGAGGCGACGGTCGGTCTCGTCATGACCATCGCCGGCATCGTCGGGCTGATCGCGCAGACGCCGGCCGGCGCGCTGATCGATCGCGGCAGCCACAAGCCGGCGATCGTCATCGCCTCTGCCATCGCGGTCACGCTGTCCTGCCTGGCGCTTCCCTTCATCGGCAATTTCTATCTCGTCGTCGGCACGCAATCGGTCGCCGCGATCGCGGGCGCGATCTTCCCGCCGGCGCTGGCCGCGATCACGCTCGGCCTCGTCGGGCCGAAGCTGTTCTCCAAGCGCATCGGCCGCAACGAGGCCTTCAACCATCTCGGCAATGCGGCCTCGGCCGCGATCGCAGGCGCGACCGCCTATTTCTTCGGGCCGATCGTGGTATTCTGGCTCATGGCCGTGCTCGCGGTCCTCAGCATCGGCGCCATGCTGATGGTGCCGGAGAAGGAGATCGACGACGATCTCGCCCGCGGCCTCGACGAGGCCGTCGACGACGAGAAGCCATCCGGCCTCAAGGCCTTGCTCCAGAACCGCTATCTCATGCTGTTCGCGCTGCTCTGCGCCATCTTCCACCTCTCCAATGCCGCGATGCTCACCTCCGTCGGCCAATTGCTCACCCGCGTCGCCGGCAAGGAGCAGGCGACCTCGCTGATCGCGATCTGCATCGTCGCGGCGCAATGCGTCATGGTGCCGATGGCGATCATGGTCGGCGCCAAGGTCGATGCCTGGGGCCGCAAGCCGATCTTCCTGGTCGCCTTCGGCGTGCTGGCGCTGCGCGGTGCGCTCTATGTCGTCTCGGACAACCCGTTCTGGCTGGTCGCCGTGCAGGCGCTCGACGGCGTCGGCGCCGGCATCTTCGGCGCTCTGTTTCCCATCGTGGTGGCGGACCTGACGCGCGGCACCGGCCGCTTCAACGTCTCGCAAGGCGCCGTCGCGACGGTCCAGGGCGTCGGGGCCTCGATCTCCGCGTCGCTGGCGGGGGTGATCATCGTCACCGCCGGCTATTCCGCCGCCTTCGTCACGCTCGCGGCCATCGCGGCCTGCGGCCTCGTCCTCTATCTCGTTGCCATGCCGGAGACGCGCGGCTATGAGCCGCCGACCGACCACGGCGCTCGTCCGGTGCCGGCGGCGAGCGAGAGAATGGCCTGATCGCACATGACCGGCTGGGGCCTCAACGCGACGCAGATCCTCGCGATCGCGATCTTCCTCGCGACCTATGTCGCCATTGCGATCGGCCGGATGCCCGGCTTGCGCGTCGACCGTGCTGGGGCGGCGCTGATCGGTGCGGCGCTCATGGTCGGATGCGGCGTGCTCTCGCTCGAGGACGCCTACCGGGCGATCGACCTCGACACCATCACATTGCTGCTCGGCATGATGATCGTCGTCGCCAATCTGCGGCTCTCGGGCTTCTTCCGCATGGTGACCGGCTGGGCAGCCGGCCGGGCGCGGCATCCGGTGCTGCTGCTCTCGGTCGTGGTGATGACGACCGGCGTGCTCTCCGCCTTCCTCGTCAACGACGCGATCTGCCTGGTGATGGCGCCGATCGTCATCACGCTGACCCGCGCGCTTGACCGCAATCCGGTGCCCTATCTCATCGCGGTGGCGCTCGCCTCGAATGTCGGCTCGACGGCGACGATCACCGGCAACCCCCAGAACATGATCATCGGCAATCTCTCGGGCATCTCCTATGGCGCCTTCACCGGCGCGCTGCTGCCGGTCGCGGCGCTGGGGCTGCTGGTGACGATCCTGTTCGTGCTGCTGCTCAATCCGCGCGAGTACATGACACGGCAGGCGCTGCGCAGCGTCACGGTTCCCGCTCACTATCACGGCTGGCTCGCGACGAAGGCGGCGCTGGTCTCCGTCTCGATGATCGCCCTGTTCTTCCTCGGCCAGCCGGTGGCGAAGGTGGCGATCTGCGCCGCGGCGCTGCTGCTGCTCACCCGCAGGATCGAACCGCGCAAGGTCTATGCCGAGATCGACGGGCCGCTCCTGCTGATGTTCGCCGGCCTCTTCGTCGTGGTGCGGGGGCTCGAGCACGCCGTGTTGACGCCCGACCTGCTGGCGCAGGCCGCCCGCCTCGACCTCGGCAACACCGCGATCCTGACCGGCGTGACGGCGATCCTGTCCAACCTCGTCAGCAACGTCCCGGCGGTTCTCGTACTGAAGCCCTTCGTCGAGCATCTGCACGATCCCCAGCGCGCCTGGCTCGTCGTGGCGATGGCCTCGACACTCGCCGGCAATTTCACACTGCTGGGCTCCGTCGCGAACCTGATCGTCGCCGAGCGTGCCGCCAAGGACGGCATCACCATCGACTTCTGGACCTATTTCAAAGTCGGCGCCCCCCTGACGATCGCGACCCTGGCGATCGGAATCATCGTGCTACCGTAAACTCGAAGGGCGCCGGCGCCGTCAGGACCCGCCCTAGGGCGAGGCTGGGAACAGGTTCGCCTGAGCGGTGAGCCACTCCCGCAGCGCCGCGACCTGTTGAGTCACCATCGCGGAACGGGGATGGATGAGACCATAGGACGTTCCGTCCGGCGTGAAGCCGGCCGGCGCCTCCAGCCGCCCTGCCGCGACGTCATTTACCGCGATCGCTTGCGGCGAGAGCGCGACGCCGAGGCCGCCGAGCGCAGCCTCCATCATCAGAAAATGATGGTCCAGCAGCCGGATCGAGCGAGGTCGAGGCACGTCCGGATGCGCCTTGAGCCAGGCCTGCCACGCCTGCGGCCGGGTTCTCGATCCCAGTGCGGCATAGTCGCCACCATCGAAAGCTCGGCGTAGCGACGGCGGCATCACGGGACCGACCCGCTCGGGCATCAGCGGTGTGACCGCCCAGTCCGGGTCGAGTGCGAAATCGAGCCGCCTGATCGCGAGCGTCACCCTTTCCCGCGCAAAATCCAGAGCGCCTCCACCTGTCGAGAGATGCACCTCGATGTCCGGATAGGCATCCTGGAACTCGGACAGGCGCGGGATCAGCCAGCGCATGGCCAGCGAGCGCTCGCAGGACAGGACGATGGGCGCAGGCGCGGCGCTTGTCCGGATGGCCGCGAGCGCGCCCGCGATCAAGCCGAGCGCCTGGCCTGTGGCCAGCGCCAGGGTTTCGCCGCCCGGCGTGGGCCGCACGCCGCGTCCATCCGCTTCGAGCAAAGGAATGCCAATCTCGAAGCCGAGCTTCGAAACCCGCCGGCTGACAGCGCCATGGGTCAGGGCAAGCTCGGTCGCAGCCGCCCGCACCGACCTTAGCCGGGCCACCGCCTCCAAGGCGCGCAGATCGTCGAGAGAGGGAATTTCAGAACGCTTCATTCGTCAGAAATTATCACCAATATTCGTCAGATCATATGGATTTTAAACGAGAATTATTCTGCCATTCTCACCATCATGGCGACGACGAATTCCCTGCAGATCGGCATCGTAGCGGATGACTTGACGAGCGCGGCCGATGGAGCGGGCCCGTTCCTGAAACGCGGTTTCACGCCGCATATTCATCGCGGATCCCATGCGCAGACGGCCGAGGCGGTCGTCGCGGTCGATACGGGCAGCCGCGGCCTGCCGGAGGGTGCCGCCGGAAAGGCAACCGGGCAGGCCATCGCTGCTCTGGCGGGACGGAGTCTCCTCTACAAGACGATGGATTCCACCCTGCGCGGTCACGTCAGGGTGGAGATAGCGGCGGCGTTCAACGCCAGCGGCAGGGATCGTCTCGTCATCGCGCCGGCCTTTCCCGCAGCGGGACGTCAGACGGTCGGCGGCATTCAGTTCGTCGGCGGGCGCCCGGTCTCGGAAACGGACTATGGCCGCGATCCACTGCACCCGGCGCGAACCTCGCGCCTGCTCGACCTCGTTGATCCCACGCTGGGACCGGTCACCATCGCATCCCAGCGGATGAGCGACGAGGCCGTCCTCGCCGCGCTGGCCCACTCCCGCATCTTGGTCCTCGACGCTGACCGCCAGGAAGTTCTCGATCGTCGGGTCGCTCTGCTTATTCAATCGGACTCGATCCTGTGGGTCGGCTCTCCGGGCCTCGCGCAAGCGCTGGCGACGCAGATCGCGGCTTTGCCCAAGCGCCCCTCAGCTCCCCAACCACTTGCCCGTCGCGTCCTGATCGTTATCGGCAGCGCCAACGCCGTCAGCCGGCAGCAATGCGAGTTTCTGGCGGAGAATGGCGTCCAAGTGGCGCAGCATTCCACCGACCTCGCTGCCGATGCCGAGATCGCTTGCCTGCGCGCTCCGCAAGCGCGCGGCGACGATCCTGCCGCGATCCTGGCTGCCTTGACGGACGAGGTGCGGGCGGCCGTCAGAGCTTGGCACTTCGACGCGATCTTCGCCACGGGCGGAGACACGATGGGCGCAGTGTTGCAGCGGCTCTCGATCAGCAGCCTCGCTCTTTCGGGGGAATTCGAGCCAGGCTTTCCCTTTGGCTACGCAGCAATGGCGGAGGCAGCTTCGCCGCTCCTCCTGGCGATGAAGGCCGGTGGCTTCGGCCATCCGGCGACATTGCTCCATGCGGCGCTGCGGTTGCGACTTCGCTTGCCCCAGGAGGCTACCCGATGAGGTCTCCAGCTTTGCCCATTGCGATCACCATGGGGGACCCGTCCGGCATCGGCCCAGAGATCACGGCGAAATTTTTCGCCCGGCGGATGGTCGATGCCGCGGCATTCGCCCAAGGCGGGGTGCAGCCTGCCCTCGTCGTCGGTGATCCGTTGGTCATGCGCCATGCTCTGCAGTCGCGGCATGACGCACCCCGGCTTCGGACCGTCGCAAGGGTTGGCGAGGCTCGTTTCGAGCAGGGTACGATCGATATCATCGCATCCTCCCATCTTGAGGTGCTCCCAACTCTCGGGACTGTCAGCGCCGAGAGCGGCAAGGCCGCGTTCGCTGCGATCGCCATGGCGATCGATCTCGCCAGGGAGGATCAGGTCGCGGGAATCGTCACCGCCCCGATCCATAAGGAATCGCTGGCCGCTGCGGGTTTCAAGTATCCAGGTCATACGGAAATCCTGGCCGAGCGGGGCGGCGCAGGCCGTGTAGCCATGATGCTTGTGAACGACGAAATCCGAACGGTGCTCGTCACCATCCATTGTTCGCTGCGCGAGGCGATCGGGCGGGGCGATTTCGCGGCGCAAATGTCGGCGATCCGTTTGGCCCATCAAGGCGGGCGGGCCCTCGGCATCGCCGCTCCGCGCATCGCGGTCGCTGGTCTCAATCCGCATGCCGGCGAAGGCGGACTGTTCGGGTTCGAGGAGCGTGAGATTATCGCACCGGCCGTCAGGGCAGCGCAGCTCGAAGGGATCGATGCAAGTGGCCCCTGGCCCGGCGACACCGTTTTCATGCAGGCGCGCACCGGCCGGTTTGATGTTGTCGTCGCCCAGTACCATGATCAAGGGCTCATTCCGGTCAAATATCTCGGGCTCGACCGCGGCGCCAATATCACGCTCGGTCTGCCCTTCGTCCGCACGAGCCCGGATCACGGCACGGCTTTCGACATTGCTGGGCGAGGAATCGCTGATCCCGCCAGTCTGGAAACCGCTTTCGACTATGCGTGCCGCCTCGCGGCCACGCCTGACCAGGATCGTCGCGATGGCTGACCTCGATTTCATCTTCATGCTGACACGCAACGACCGGACGGTGCCTGGCGCCGCCGGCCACCTGGAGACCGCGCTCGCCGCGGGCGTCCGGCATATCGGCTTCAAGGATGTCGGAGTGCCCATTGCCGAGCTCAGGAATCTCAGCCGCGCGATCAAGGCCGGTGGTGCATCGAGCTATCTCGAAGTCGTCTCGCTGGACCGTGCAAGCGAGATCATGTCGGTACGTGCGGCCATCGATATCGGCGTCGATCACCTGCTGGGTGGAACGCATGTCGATGATGTCCTGCCCCTGCTTCAGGACACCGGCATCCGCTACTATCCCTTTCCGGGGCGGGTTACGGGCCATCCGAGCGTCCTGAACGGCTCGATCGCCGAAATCGCCGCCAGTGCCCGCGCGCTTGCGAGCCGAGCCGGCGTCGCAGGGCTCGATCTCCTAGCCTATCGTTCCGCCGTCGATGTTCCGGCGCTGATGACGGCCGTCTGCGGAGCGACGGACAAGCCCGTGATCATCGCAGGCTCGATCGACCAGCCCGCGCAGATCGAGGCGGTACGCCGGGCGGGTGCCGCCGGATTTACCATCGGGACATCGGCATTGGACGGCCGCTTTCCGGCGCGTGGATCAGCGCTAGGCTTTCAGCTCGAAGCGATCTCCTCCTGTCTCTAAGCGAACAGGTGCGATGTCCAGTTTGGCGGTATCGGTTGCCGAGCAGGTATCCATTCCTTCGAGCCCCCTTTGCGAATTCGCGCGAAACAAGCGGCGCCACGGAGCTGATATCCCTGAAGCCCGACGCGTCCGCGATCGAGCCGACGGGAGCCGTCATTTTGAGCAGCCAGCGCTGCGCCTCGGCCATCACGCGCTGGTGGATGATCTAGATTGGCAACGCGGACCGGAACCGCATCGGGATTGCCCAGATCGCTCATCTGGACGCGGTAGGTTTCACGCGCAGACCAGGCGGCGGCAGCAGCGACCGCGCAGACCGCGAAGGCGATGGTCCACACGATCAGCGGCACATTCTGCGAGCCGGGAGGAGCGACCGTGGCGGTGCGTCGAGCTCGCCAAGCCGACCTGGGTCGACCGGTTCAACGATCGCCGGCTGCCGGAGCCCTTCTCGTCGCCTTAGGGCGCAGGGCGGCCTATTGCGATGGGAGGCGGTCGAAGCTTTCTGCCTGGGCCATGTCCCAGTTGCGACGATAGAAGGCATGCTCGCATGCCCCCGTCAGCAATTCGCCCGGCTCGAGGAAGACATGGAGATCGGAGAACATCCGGATTTCCGTGGCGCTGACGCGGCGCACGAGATGGTGCGGGCCGAGCTCGGAGGGATGCGAAAGGCCGGCCGCCGCCAGCATGTCCGCCAGGGCCTTGACGGTATTGGCGTGAAAAAGGTGGACCCGCTGCGCCTTGTCCGGGACGACCAGAGCCCGCTGCCGGACCTTGTCCTGCGTCGCGATGCCGGTCGGGCAGCGATTGGTGTTGCAGGAGAGGGACTGGACACACCCCAGCGCGAACATGAAACCCCGGGCCGCATTCGTCCAGTCGGCGCCGATCGCCAGGGCGCTGGCGATGTCGAAAGCGCTGACGATGCGCCCCGCAACCCCGATCCTGACCTTGTCGCGCAGCCCCGCACCCACCAGCACGTTATGAACGAACAGCAGGCCCTCGCGCATCGGCAGGCCGATATGATCGCTGAATTCGACCGGCGCGGCGCCGGTGCCGCCCTCAGCGCCGTCGACGACGATGAAATCGGGCACGATGCCGCTCGCGAGCATGGCCTTGACCATGCCCATGAACTCCCAGGGATGGCCGAGGCAGAGCTTGAATCCGACAGGCTTCCCGCCGGAAAGGGTTCGCAGTTGCGCGATAAAGCTCATCATTTCGAGCGGTGTCGAGAAAGCGCTGTGGCTCGGGGGCGAAACACAGTCCTGCCCGACAGGGACACCGCGCGTTTCGGCGATCTCCGCCGACACTTTCGGCGCCGGCAAAATGCCGCCATGCCCGGGCTTGGCACCCTGACTGAGCTTGATCTCGATCATCTTCACCTGGGGGGACGCTGCCTGCCGCGCGAAGCGATCGGGGTCGAAGCGTCCCTGATCGTCGCGGCAACCGAAATAGCCGCTGGCAACCTCCCAGACGATGTCTCCGCCGCCTTCGCGATGATAGGGGCTGATGCTGCCTTCGCCCGTGTCATGGCTGAACTTGCCCAGGCGAGCGCCGGTATTGAGGGCACGGATCGCGTTTGCGGAGAGCGAGCCGAAGCTCATGGCGGAGATGTTGAAGATGGAGGCCGAGTAAGGTTGCAGGCATTGATCGTTGCCGATGACGATCCGAAAGCTTTCGGGATCCGATACCGGTTTCGGTCGCGTCGAGTGGCTGATGAACTCGTAGCCGTCGCGATAGACGTCCAGCAGGGTGCCGAACGGGTGATCGCCGGCGATCCCCTTGGCACGGCGATAGACCAGCGAGCGCTGCGACCGCGAAAACGGCGCCGCTTCCTCGTCGGCCTCGAACAGATATTGGCGCAGCTCCGGGCGGATCAGCTCGGCGAACCAGCGGATATGGCCGATCACCGGATAGTTGCGCCGGATCGCGTGTTCGCTTTGGACGAGATCCCATAGGCCGACCAGCGTCAGGCCCGCGGCGACGAGGGCTGGCAGCCAGAGCCATTGATATCGGAAGGCCAGAGGAACGGTCACAACCGCGACGAGAAGGCAGAAGGCGAGCGTCGAAAACCGATTCAATCGCAATGTCATGATGGTAGCTCGTCCGATATCGGTCTGATCGCTGCACAGCCGGGGGGCTATGCCTTGTCTCGCCTGCATGGCTTCGGTCAGCATCGCCATAAAAGCGCGGAAGGTCGACTGTTATCGGATCGCCCCGGTCAAGACCCCGATGCCGCAGGCTCGATCTGATATGGCTCACTCCTTCAGATCGCGGCCAGCATGGCCTGCGTCGGCTCACGCACCATCACCAAGCTTCGGTAAGGACACGGCGACGCGAAGCCCTCCTTCGGCCCGGTTTTCCAGCACGACCGTCCCATCATGCGACCGGGTGACCGCCTGGGCGATGGTGAGGCCGAGCCCCGAGCCACCGGTCTCGCGGCCGCGCGACTCCTCCAGCCGCACGAAGGGATGGAAGACACGCTCCATCTCGGCCGGCGCGATGCCCGGCCCCTCGTCCTCGACGGTGACGACGACATGGCTACCGGCTTCGACGATCGCGACGCTGGCCGATCCGCCGTATTTGACCGCGTTGCCGATGATGTTCGAGAAGGCGCGCTTCAGCGGCAGGACGCGCCCGAGAATCGGAGCCGAATTCAGGCCCGACAGGCTGACCTTGTGTCCCTGGTCGAGGTGTTCGTCGACGATGGTCTCGATCACCGAGGCGAGATCGATCGGCCGGAGCGCTTCGCGAGAAATGCCGCCGCGCAGATATTCCAGCGTCGAATCGATCATCTCCTCCATCTCGCCGAGATCGGCATCGATGAGGCGCCGGGTCGCGTCGTCGTCGAGGAGTTCGGAGCGTAGTCGCAATCGGGTGATCGGTGTGCGCAGGTCGTGCGAGACGGCTGCCATCGCCTGCATCCGCTCGGTGACGAGCCGCTGGATGCGTTCGCGCATGGTGTTGAAGGCCCGCGCGGCGCGGCGCACTTCGGCCGGGCCGTCCTCCGGCAGGGGTTGCGGCGCCTGATCCAGGCTGAAGCGCTCGGCCGCAACAGCCAGGTCCCGCAGCGGCCGGGTCGCCCAACGCAGCAATAGCAGCGCGACGACGACGATCCCGACCGCGAAACAGATCATGATCGCGGTCAGGCTCCAGTCCGGATGCTGCGTGGCGCCGAGCGTGGACGAGGAGAAATTGACCCAGCTGCCGTCATCGAGCCGGATCGAGACCAGCATCATGTGCCTGTCGGCCTCGTCCGCGCCCGTTGCGGCCGCCCCCTCATCCGCCGGCCCGACGCGGACGGATTCGGCGGCGAGATCGGGCGCGAACTGTCGCAGCCGCGCTTCCAGCGCGCGCGTCCGTTCGGTGGCCGGGGTGCTCCCGAGCACGAGGCTTCCCTTGCTCCAGTGCACGTCGAGGCTGGCGCTCGACAGGTCATGCGCGACGCGATCGCGCTCGGCGCCGTCCGGCAGGCTCGCGATCGCACGCTTGATCGAGACGATGCGCTCGGCGAGGCTGCCGTCACGCCCGGCCGACGCGAAGCTCTCCACGCCGACGCGGAAGGCCCAGTAGCCGAGCAGATGGAAAGCGAGCAGCGCCGCGACCAGGATCAGGATCGCGCGGCTTGCCACCGTGTCGGGCCAGAAGCGTCCGAGCAACCTCGTCAAGCGGACGGTCCTTCCTCGTGCCCGATCGTCGCGGCGAACAGATAGCCAGCACCGCGAACGGTCTTGATCAGTTGGCCGCCGCCCGCATCGGCCTCCAGCTTGCGGCGCAGGCGGCTGATCTGGACGTCGATCGTCCGGTCGAACGGATCGTCGCTCGTCCGCGCCTTGGCGAACTGCATCAGCGCCTCGCGGGACAGGATATGGTTGGCATGCTCGACGAAGACGACGAGCAGATCGAACTCTCCGGTCGAGAGATCGATCAATGTCCCGGCCGGAGATTGCAGCTCCCGGCGCCGGAGGTCCATGCGCCAGCCGTCGAAGGTCACGAACCGGCTCGCCTGAGAAACGGTCGCGCCTTGCCCGGCCCGCGCCCGGCGCAGCAGCGCCCGGATGCGGGCCAGCAATTCGCGCGGGCTGAAGGGCTTGGTGACATAGTCGTCCGCGCCGCCTTCGAGGCCGGTGATGCGGTCGCTTTCCTCGGTCCGTGCCGTCAGCATCACGATCGGAACCTGGGAGGTCGCGCGCACATCGCGGCACAGTTCGACGCCGGAGCGCGCGGGCAGCATCAGGTCGAGGACGATCAGGTCGACGGCGCTGTGCATCAGCGCCTCCATCATGGCGCGGCCGTCCGGCGCGCCGGTCACGCGATAGCCGTAGCGCTGCAGGAAGCGCGCGACGAGGAGCCTGATCTGCGGATCGTCATCCACCACCAGGATATGGCCGTGATCGTCGGCAAGCGGCGCGACGGGCGGCTTCTCGATTTCATGCTGGGCGTCGCCTGAACTGTCCATGCCTTGCGAGCCTGGGCTCTCCTCATCCGTCGCGGCGGACAATAGCGCGCCCGCGGCGCCGCGACCCGCCCCGGTTTGAAACAATTTGTAACGGACGCCCGCCGAGCGGCGTTGCTACCCCTGCTCCACCGAAAACGGGGGAGCCTGAGTCGTGAGGTTGAAGAAGGTGCCGTTCCTGGCGGCGATCGGTCTGGCACTCGCAGCCTGCTCGAACATCACCGTTCCGGACCATCTGGCCCGGCCCGCTGACCCCGACATCCGTGTTCCCGCCGTCGCATATGGCAGCGTGACGGCAGGCGCTGCGACCCTGCGACCAACCGACCCCAAGGACTGGCGCGAGCTCAACCGCCAGGTCGGGCCGAAACCATGACCCTGCCCAACGTGCTCGCCCAGCCTTTGCCCACGACCGCCGAAAGGCCGGCCTCGACCGCTTCTCGCGCTCCGCAGGCACGCCACCTGCTGCGCTGGGCCCTGCTCGCCGGCACAACCGCGCTGCTCGGCGGCTGTGCGAGCTTTTCGGCTGATGGCGGCATGGGCGCTATCCAGAGCGCGACTTACGCCGATATCGGCAAGGATGTCGCCAAGATCGATGGCGATCAGGCTGCGCTCACCGCCAAGGGACGCGTCGACCAGCTCCTGCGCAAGCCATTGACGGCGGATGCGGCGGTGCAGGTCGCGCTGCTCAACAATCGCGGTTTGCAGGCCGCCTTCAACGAGCTTGGCATGGCCGAGGCGCAGATGGTCGCGGCGAGCCTGCCGCCCAATCCGCGCCTCGGCATCTCCAAGCTCTCCGGCCGCTTCGAGGTCGAGATCGAGCGCCAGATCGTCGGCAGTCTGCTGGCGCTCGCGACCCTGCCGGCACGGGCCGAGATTGCCCGCGACCGCTTTCAGACCGCAAAGATGCGGACGGCCGAGGCGGTGCTGAAGCTCGCGGCCGATACCCGCCGCCAGTACTATCGCGCAGCCGCCGCCAACGCGCAGGTTTCCTTCTATCAGGAGGCGAAAAGCTCCGCCGATGCGGCCTCCGAACTGCTCAAGCGGCTCGGCGAATCCGGCGGCGTCAACAAGATCGACCAGGCCCGCGAATTCGCCTTCGAGGCGGAACTCACCGTGCAGCTCGCGCAGGCCCGCCAGCAGCAGCGCCAGGAGCGCGAGCGGCTCATTCGCCAGCTCGGCCTCTGGGGCGACGACCTGACATTCCGCGTCGGCAGCCTCCCGCCCTTGCCACGCCTGCAATCGGTCAAGGCAATCGAGGCCGAGGCCTTGCGCAAGCGCGTCGATCTCCGGATCGCGCGGGCCGAACTCGACACACTCGCCAAGTCGCTCGGCCTCACCCAGGCGACACGCTTCGTCAACGACATCGACCTGCTCGGCCGAAGCACCTACGACCGTGGCCGCAGCATCAACGACCACGGCCATGTCGAGCGCGAGAGCAGCCGCAGCCGGACGCTGGAACTCGAGATCGACATCCCGATCTACGATTTCGGCCAGTCCAAGGTCGCGCTCGCCGAGCAGACCTATCTGCAGGCCGCCAACAGGCTGGCGGAGAAGGCGGTCAACATCCGCTCGGAAGCCCGCGAGGCCTACACCGCCTACCGCGCCCATTACGACATCACG
>NZ_JAELTI010000276.1 GCF_016428755.1 Allobosea sp. ASV33 | reverse complement strand
CCCCCCCCCCCCCCCCCCCCCCCCCCCCCCCCCCCCCCCCCCCCCCCCCCCCCCCCCCCCCCCCCCCCCCCCCCCCCCCCCCCCCCCCCCCCCCCCCCCCCCCCCCCCCCCCCCTTTTAATGATCCGCCGACCACCGAGATCTACACCGAAGGTTAATCGTCGGCAGCGTCAGATGTGTATAAGAGACAGGATCGAGGTGCCGCTGGCGCAGATCGCCTCGCGCAAATTGTTCGCCGAGGGCACGAGCCGGCGCGAGATGCTGGGCATGGCGATGATCGTCGGCGGGGTCGGGCTGCTGCTCTCGCTGGCGTTGCGG
>NZ_JAELTI010000275.1 GCF_016428755.1 Allobosea sp. ASV33 | reverse complement strand
CTCTATGCGCTGCTTCCGCTCGTCGTGCTGCTGTTGCTGGCACGGCGCGGCGCACCGGTCGACCGCAGCTTGACCGGGGCTTGCGCCGGCCTCGCCTCCGCCGGGCTCGCCACGATCGCCTACAGCCCTGTCTCTTATACACATCTCCGAGCCCACGAGACTCTAGGCGCGATCTCGTATGCCGTCTTCGGCGTGAAAAAGGGGGGGGGGGGGGGGGGGGGGGGGGGGGGGGGGGGGGGGGGGGGGGGGGGGGGGGGGGGGGGGGGGGGGGGGGGGGGGGGGGGGGGGGGGGGGGGGGGGGGGGGGGGGGGGGGGGG
>NZ_JAELTI010000274.1 GCF_016428755.1 Allobosea sp. ASV33 | reverse complement strand
CCCCCCCCCCCCCCCCCCCCCCCCCCCCCCCCCCCCCCCCCCCCCCCCCCCCCCCCCCCCCCCCCCCCCCCCCCCCCCCCCCCCCCCCCCCCCCCCCCCCCCCCCCCCCCCCCTTTTTAATGATCCGCCGACCACCGAGATCTACACCGAAGGTTAATCGTCGGCAGCGTCAGATGTGTATAAGAGACAGGGCGGATTTGCTGCTCTCCACGCCGCAACCGTCGCCGGGCGACCTCGCCGCCTTCGGCGAGATGGCCGAGGCTCTGCTGCCGGGCATCGACGAGGCGACGGCGCTCATCCTGGCGCGCAAGCTCGCC
>NZ_JAELTI010000273.1 GCF_016428755.1 Allobosea sp. ASV33 | reverse complement strand
CCCCCCCCCCCCCCCCCCCCCCCCCCCCCCCCCCCCCCCCCCCCCCCCCCCCCCCCCCCCCCCCCCCCCCCCCCCCCCCCCCCCCCCCCCCCCCCCCCCCCCCCCCCCCCCCCCCCCCTTTACAAGCCGAAGACGGCATACGAGATCGCGCCTAGAGTCTCGTGGGCTCGGAGATGTGTATAAGAGACAGGTCCAACGGAAGATCGACGGCATCATGAGCGCAATAGAGGGCAGGCTCTATCGCCGGTCCATGAAGCAGCGACTGGCGGACTTTGAAGGCGAAGAGCGTCGGCCGGAGGCCCGGGCTTATCGGAAGC
>NZ_JAELTI010000272.1 GCF_016428755.1 Allobosea sp. ASV33 | reverse complement strand
CCCCCCCCCCCCCCCCCCCCCCCCCCCCCCCCCCCCCCCCCCCCCCCCCCCCCCCCCCCCCCCCCCCCCCCCCCCCCCCCCCCCCCCCCCCCCCCCCCCCCCCCCCCCCCCCCCCCCCCCTTTACAACCAGAAGACGGCATACGAGATCGCGCCTAGAGTCTCGTGGGCTCGGAGATGTGTATAAGAGACAGCCCTTAGTAAGCTCAACGGATGACGAGGTCCAGATCGGGCAGGTTGAGCGCCTCGGCGCCTCCTCCGCCGACCAGATAGGTCCGGCCCAGGCACATCGCGGTTTCGCTGGCGGAATCCATCAGGAT
>NZ_JAELTI010000003.1 GCF_016428755.1 Allobosea sp. ASV33 | reverse complement strand
GTCTATGCGGTCAGGCGCGGACAAGGCCTGGATTTCGGCCTGTTCGCCTTGCCGCCACTCCAGGCGGCGGAGCCGCGCGCCATCACACGCCCGATCCGCACCTGGCACGAATGGGCCGCCTATGCGCTGATCGCGCTCGCGTGCCTCCACGCCGTCGCCGCATGCTGGCACCATTTCATCTGCAAGGACGGTGTCTTGCGGCGCATGTTGCCGGATTCGTCCCGCGCCTCGCTCTGAGGCCCCTGGCTATTCTTCCACCAGCCGGCGCGCGATGACCTGCGCCTGGATCTCGGCCGCGCCCTCGAAGATGTTGAGGATGCGGGCGTCGCAGAGCACGCGGCTCACCGGATATTCCAGCGCGAAGCCGTTGCCGCCATGGATCTGCAGGGCGTTGTCGGCCGCCGCCCAGGCGACGCGGGCGCCGAGCAGCTTGGCCATGCCGGCCTCGAGGTCGCAGCGCCGGTCGGCATCCTTCTCGCGGGCCGCGAAATAGGTGAGCTGGCGGGCGATCAGGATCTCGGCCGCCATCATCGCGAGCTTGTCGGCGACACGCGGGAAGGCGATCAGCGGCTTGCCGAACTGGATGCGCTCCTGCGCATAGCGCAAACCGAGATCGAAGGCCGATTGCGCCACGCCGATGGCGCGGGCCGCGGTCTGGATGCGGGCCGCCTCGAAGGTCTGCATGAGCTGCTTGAAGCCCTGGCCGGGCACGCCGCCGAGCAGGTTCTCAGCCCGGACCTCGAAGCCGTCGAAGGCGAGCTCGTATTCCTTCATGCCGCGATAGCCGAGCACCTCGATCTCGCCGCCGGTCAGACCCTCGACCGGGAACGGATCCGCATCGCTGCCGCGCGGCTTCTCGGCGATCAGCATCGAGAGGCCCTTGTAGCCGGGCTCGGACGGGTCGGTGCGCACCAGCAGCGTCATGATGTCGGCACGGACGGGGTGGGTGATCCAGGTCTTGTTGCCATGGACCTTCCAGACATCGCCTTCCTTCACCGCCTTGGTGCGCAGCGAGGCAAGGTCGGAGCCGGTATTGGGCTCGGTGAAGACGGCGGTCGGCAGAACCTCGCCGGAAGCGATCTTCGGCAGCCATTTTTCCTTCTGCGCGGGCGTGCCGCCGCAGAGGATGAGCTCGGCCGCGATCTCCGAGCGGGTGCCGAGAGAGCCGACGCCGATATAGCCGCGCGACAATTCCTCCGAGACGACGCACATCGAGACCTTCGACAGGCCCATGCCACCGAATTCCTCGGGGATCGTCAGGCCGAAGACGCCGAGCTCGGCCATCTTCTCGACCACAGGCATCGGGATGTACTCGTTCTCCAGGTGCCATTCATGGGCATGCGGTGTGACCTCGGCGGCGCAGAAGCGGCGCATTTCCGAGCGGATCGCCTCCAGCGTCTCGTCGAGGCCGGTATCGCCGATGCTGGCCGCGCCCTGGTCCTGGCTGAACAGCGCGACGAAGCGGGCGCGGTTCTCCGGCGTGTTGCCCTCGGCGATCAGGGCCTCGGCGGCATCGGAACAGGCGGCGGCGACCGCCTTCTGCGACAGGCCGAGTGCCGGGAGGCGGAGAATCTCGCCCTGGCTCATCGGAATGCCGCCGAATATCTGGGCGGCATATTCGCCGGCACCGATGCGCAACGCGTAGTCCTCGACGGCGCCGTAACGGCCTTCCGCCTCGAGGCGCTCGCCATAGGCCTTGAGCTCGCGCAGAGCCGTGACATAGGTCGCGAGCCAGGACAGGCCGTGGGCGGCGTGCTGCTCGGCCTCCAGCCGTGCCGAGGAGATCCGACCGTCGACCAGAACCTTCTGCCGCACCGCGGCAACGGCCTCGTGGAACAGGGTCTCGAAACCGGGGAGCGCCGCCGCGATCAGTTCGATCGCATTGGCGCGATTCTCAGCCTTTGCGGCCGTATTGGCGTTCATGGTCTTCGACCCTCCCTTTGTTGCGACGCAGCATAAGGGGAGATCACAGGAAACCGAAACCCTCCTTTATGGGGAGAAGCCTATTTCCGGCTGGCGAGCACGACGCCGAGGATCGTCACGGCCATGCCGCCGATCTGGAGCGGGGTCAGCGTCTCCCCGAAGAGCAGCCAGGCCTCGACTGCGACCAGGGCCGGGACGAGATAGAGGAAGGTGACGATGCGCGAGACCTCGCCGCGCCGGAGCATGTAGAAGTAAAGCCCGATGCCTCCCAGCGAGAGCACGAGGGCCGACCAGGCGAGGACCAGCCACATGGTCAGGTTCCACTCGATCCGCATCGGCTCGAAGGCATAGGCGAAAGGCAGAACGACGAGGCAGGCCGCGACATACTGGATCGCCGTCACCGTCCGCAGATCGCCGGTGGAGAGATGCGTCTTCTGATAGAACGAGCCGAAGGTCACCGAGAACATGCCGATCACGTTGATCAGGACCGGGCCGAGGACGCCCCAGAGCGCAGCCGGCTGAACGCCCGCGAGCTGCGGCTCCAGCACCAGCGCGATGCCGATGAAGCCGCAGAGAATGCCGAGCCAGCGGATCGGGGAAATGCGCTCTCCCAGAAGGGCCGGTGCGAAGAGTGCCGTCAGCACCGGCTGCAGGCCGGCGATGAGGCCGGAAATGCCGGCCGGCAGACCATGGCGCACCGCCCACCAGACGCCGCCCAGATAGATGCCATGCAGCAGGATGCCGGAGATCGCGGCATTGCGCAGCGCGCGCCAGCCGCGCGGCCAGGGCGCGCCCGTCGCCAGCGCCAGTAAGGAGACGATCAGCGCCGCACAGGCAAAGCGCACGACCAGGAAGGTCAGCGCATCGGCATAGCGGGCCGAGTAGCCCGCGACCACCCAGCCCGAGGACCAGAGCAAGGTGAAGATGAGCGGGATCGTGCGCAGGATGAAAGGCGAGGACATCGGAACCTGAAACCGCCGGGCTTCGCCGTCTCTAGCGCCGATCGGCCGCGGCAGACAGAGCGCCAACGCGCCCTGCCCATGCTTTGGCCGGGGATGCGCGCATCTCAGTCGCGATCGGGCGCGCCTGGCGGGAACAGCTCGCGGAAGGGCCTGGCCTCCTCGACGGCGCGCGCGAAGGAAGGCCGCGCCAGCAATCGAGACCGGTAGGCGCGCAGGTTCCCCAAGGCCTGGCCGATCTCGTGGACCCAGTCGGCATAGAACAGCGAGGGCGCCGCCGCGCAATCGGCCAGGCTGAAGGCGTCGCCGCAGGCCCATTGCCTTCCGGCCAGGGCTCCATCAAGCCAGCGATAGGCATCCTCCAGCTTCTCACGGGCCCGGGCCACGCCGAAGGGATCCCGGTCGTCGGCCGGGCGCAGATGGTCGAAGACGATCGCCTGCATCGGCGTCATCACGTAGTTGTCGAAGACGCGATCCATCATCCGCACCATCAGCGCCTGCTTGGCGTCGGCCGGCACCAGCCGGGCCGGGCCCGGATGGAACAGATCGAGATGCTCGATGATGACGCTCGATTCCACGACGGGCACGTCGCTATCGACGAGCACCGGCATCTTGTTCAGCGGCCACAGCCTGGCCAATTCGGCGCCGGCTTCAGGGTCGTCCATGCCGAGTTGGCGATAGGCGAACGGCGTCGCGTTCTCGTAGAGCGCCACCAGCACTTTCTGACAATACGACGAGAACGGATGGGCGTAGAGCGTGAGGGACACGGGTTCCTCCTGCATCGGCTTGAGCTGCCCTTGCATAGGATAACCGATTGCGTTCTGCAACCGGTTATGCGGCAACTGAAGAGCCGGGCCGCAATTCTTAACAAAGTGCGACACGGGCCCTTCCGCATCGTCAACCAATCGTCAACGCCGCTGACGCAATGTCGTTTTCGATCGAACACAGTGACGATGCCCAGCAATTCTTCCCCCCTCCCCGCCCAAGACGCAGAGCTGCTGAACAGCGAGCATGAAGGCTTCGCCACCTTCGCGCGGAACGCGTTCGCCTCGGCGATCCTGAACTTCGCCGCCGTCGTCGCCGTGGCAGCCTTGCTGTGGCGTCCAGATCGCGAGCCGGTCCTGATCGGCTGGGTTGCGGCCACGGCCGCCTATTCGCTGTCGATGGGGCTCGATATCGCGGCCTGGCGCGGACGCCTGCATGAGCGCTCGCCATGGCCGACGCGGATCGTGCACCTGCGGGCGCCGGTTCTTGGCTTGATCTGGGGGGTGCTGCCATGGATCGCCGGCGCGACCATGGATCCCCGCGAGAACATCGCGATCGGCCTTGTCATCACCGGCATGATCGCCAGCGGCATGACGCGTTTCGTCGTGGTTCCCGGTGCGGCGCTGATCTACGGCGTCACGCTCAGCACGATCGCCGTTCTCTCCTTCGCCCAGCACTCGGCCGGAACGGCGCTGACGGCGGCCATATTGCTCGTGCTCTATCTCGCGTTCATGACCCGCCACGTCACCGCTTATGGCGTGACGCTGACCGAGGCGGTGCGGGGCCGCAATGCCGCGATCGAAAGCAGCCGGGAGCGGGCC
Organism: Allobosea sp. ASV33; assembly: GCF_016428755.1. Classification (GTDB taxonomy): domain Bacteria; phylum Pseudomonadota; class Alphaproteobacteria; order Rhizobiales; family Beijerinckiaceae; genus Allobosea. The sequence continues at coordinate 126,067 of NZ_JAELTI010000003.1, read as the reverse complement.
CAGCTCCAGCACGCCGCACTGGCGGAGCGCGACGAGGCGAGCCGGCGACACCGCGAGCTCATGGAGATCGTGGCCACCTTCCGGCGGTCCATGGCTGGCTTCCAGGATGTCGTCCGGCGGGAAACCCGGGGCATCGCGGCCAGCGCCGCTTCGCTGTCCGGCACGGCGGAAACGACCGCGAGCCAGGCAGGGGCGGCGCGCATCGCCGCAGCGAGCGCCACCGGCGAGATCGACGCCATCGCCGCGAGCACCGGCCAGCTCAACGACGCGATCACCCTGATTGGCGAGCGGACCTACCGCGCGGGAACCGTGATCAGCGACACCGTCTCGATCAGCGCGACGGCGATGAACGACATCGCCCAGCTCGCGGGCGTGATGCAAGGCATCACCGGCATCGTCGAGATGATCCAGGCGATCGCCGGGCGCACCAACCTGCTCGCCCTGAACGCGACGATCGAGGCGGCGCGCGCCGGCGAGGCCGGCCGCGGCTTCTCCGTCGTCGCCGCCGAGGTCAAGGGCCTGGCCGCGCAGACAGCCGAGGCGAGCAACGAGATCATCACCAAGATCGGCGCGATCGGCGCCTCGGCCTCCAATGTGACGCGCTCGATCGAGGCGATCCGCGGGGCCGTGCTCGACGTCCACGAGGTCACGCACGCCATCGTTTCCGCCGTGGAGGAGCAGCGGGCCGCGACCGCAGCCATTTCCAGCAACATCGATTCCGCGGCGGATCACAGCCGTCAGGTGACCGAGCGTGTCGAGCAGGCCTACAGCGCCGTGGGCGAGACGAAGTCCGAGATCGAGAAGGCCCGCCAGGCAGCCGAGGTCATGGCCGAGGTGGCGGGATCGCTCACCATCTCCGTGGAGGCTTTCCTGCAACGCATGGAAGCGGTGAACGCCAGCGAGCGGGCCGCCTGAGCGAGCAGGTGCTGCCGCACGTAAGGTCGTGATTCAGCGCCGTGTCTGGCATCGGATTTGACGCGGAAGCGCGCCGTCATCCCGGGCTTGCCCCGGGATCCATCGTCAAGCGCAGTGACCTATGATGGATCCCGGATGGCGCCGCTTCGCGGCTCGTCCGGGATGACGGCGCGTTTCCGCGAAAATGGAGCAGGCCTCAGCCCGCAAGCGCCTCGGCGACATCCTCGTAAGTCCTGAGGCCCGTGCGCGGCGCATAGACCAGCACCGACATGTTGCCCGGCGCATGCTCGTTCTTCCACATCTTGTGATGGGCGAGCGGGATCTTATCCCAGGGGAAGACCTCGGACATGCAGGGATCGATGCGCCGGTCGATGACGAACTGGTTGGCCGCGCTCGCCTGCTTGAGATGGGCGAAATGCGAGCCCTGGACGCGCTTCTGCCGCATCCAGACATAGCGGGCGTCGAAGGTGATGTTGAAGCCCGAGGTGCCCGCGCAGAACACCACCATGCCGCCGCGCTTGGCGACGAGGCAGGAGACCGGGAAAGTCGCCTCGCCCGGATGCTCGAAGACGATGTCGACATCCTTCTTGCCGGTGATGTCCCAGATCGCCTTGCCGAACTTGCGGGCCTCCTTGGTCCACTCGTTGTATTCGGGCGAGTTGACCTTGGGCATCTGGCCCCAGCAGTTGAAATCCTTGCGGTTGATCACGCCCTTGGCGCCGAGGCCGAGCACATAGTCGCGCTTGGTCTCGTCCGAGATCACGCCGATGGCGTTGGCGCCGGAGGCCGCGCAGAGCTGGACGCCGAAGACGCCGAGGCCGCCCGAGGCGCCCCAGACGAGGACGTTGTCGCCAGGCTTGATCGTATGCGGGGCGTGGCCGAAGAGCATGCGGTAGGCGGTGGCCAGCGTCAGCGTGTAGCAGGCGGCCTCCTCCCAGGCGAGGTGCTTCGGCTTGTGCATGAGCTGGCGCGACTGGACGCGGCAGAACTGGGCGAAGGAGCCGTCCGGCGTCTCGTAGCCCCAGATGCGCTGGGTCGACGAGAACATCGGGTCGCCGCCATTGCACTCCTCGTCGTCGCCGTCGTCCTGGTTGCAGTGAACGATGACCTCGTCGCCGACCTTCCAGCGCTTCACCTTGGAGCCCACGGCCCAGACGATGCCCGAGGCATCGGAGCCGGCGACATGGAACGGCGCCTTGTGGACGTCGAAGGGCGAGATCGGCTGGCCGAGGCCGGCCCAGATGCCATTGTAGTTGACGCCGCCGGCCATCACGAGAAGCAGCACCTCCTCCTCGCCGATCGACCAGGTCGGCACGACCTCGACCTGGAAGCTCTCCTGCGGCGCCCCGTGGCGCTCGCGGCGGATCGCCCAGGCATACATCTTCTCGGGGACATGACCGAGCGGCGGCAATTCGTCGAGCTCGTAGAGATCCTTGAGCGGCTTCACGGCGGCCTGCGACTTCAACATGGTCGTCTCCCTGCTCTCTTCCGTCGTTGCCCAGCCCGGAGCTCGTCGGCGGTATGGGATGCCGATCATGCATCATATGCTGCGCTGCGCCATTAACCTAAGGAATCACGCCGCAGCGCAAAACACTTTCTTTCCGGCGCTTGCGCTTTCTTCATCGTTTGCCGCGATCCTGTGGGCCTGCGCAGCCTTGGCGCATCGGGCTGAATGCCGCATTCGGTCCGATGTGCCGGGCTTCTGATCTTGCATCGGCCTTTCCGAAAGCCGTTCCCCGCCTTTCGGGCCGATGCTCTAGGGAGACATGATGCGCGGTCTGCTGATGATGGTCGGCCTGCCCGACCTGCCATTGCTGTCCCTGATCCTGGTCGTCACGATGATCGTGCTCGGCGCCATGATGTTCGGCTGGTTCGCGGACCTGCTGCTCGACGACGGCGGCTTCGGCACGATGTTCAATGCCGGCATCCTGCTCGTCGGCGCCTTCGCAGGCGCCTGGCTCTGGCATCGCTACGGGATTCCGACGCGCTTTCCGGCCGAGGCCGTGCGGGCCGTCGTCGCGACGGGCTCCGGCCTGCTGCTACTGATAACCTTGGCGGTATTCCGGCCGTAAGCGTCAGCCGTCGAGCTTCCCGCCGAAGCTGTTGAGGTATTTCATCCCGGTATCGCACATCACCGTGACGATGGTCGCGCCGGCGCCGAGCCGCTCCGCGAGGCGCAAGGCGGCCGTGACGTTGCCGCCTGTCGATGTCCCCGCGAACAGCCCCTCCTCCCGCGCGAGCCGCAAGGCCATCGCCGTCGCCTCGGCCGTCGAGACGGGCTCGATCGCGTCGACGAGATCAGCCCGCCAGAGCGGCACGACATAGCCGGCTCCGACGCCGTCGATCTTGTGCGCGCCGGTCGGGCCGCCCGAGAGCACGGCGGATTCGGCCGGCTCGACCGCCATGAGCGCGATCTTCGGGTCGCGCTTTAACAGCGCCTCGCCCGTCCCGCGCAGGGAGGCGGCCGTGCCGACGCTCTGGACGAAGGCATCGATGCGCCCGCCGGTCTGCTCCCAGATCTCAACCGCCAGCCTGTCATAGGCCGAAAGCTGGTCGGTATTGCGCATCTGGTCGGTCCAGAAGGCGCCGGTCTCGGCCGCGATGACGCGGGCAGCCTCGATCATGTCCTTCGTCAGCTTTTCGGTCATGCGGCCCGACTCGCTGGGGATCACCGTCAACTCGGCGCCAAGAAGACGCATGTGCGTCAGCTTCTCACGGGCGAAGGCATCGGAGGTGACGATATGCAGGCGATAGCCTTTCACGGCGCAGACCTGCGCCAGCGAAACGCCGGTGCTGCCGCCGGTATATTCGACGACGCTGCCGCCCGGCTTCAGCCGCCGATCGCGCTCGGCCGCCTCGATCATCGCCAGCGCCACGCGGTCCTTCATGCTGCCGGTGGGATTCTCGCTTTCGATCTTGAGGAGGATGCGCGCGCCGTTCGCCGGCACGATCCGCCGCAGCGGCAGCAGCGAGGTACCTCCGACGCGGCTCAGGATGTCGATGGGCATGGCGGCTCCTCGGCGAACATTTAGATGTATATGCAATTATTGTATCTACATGTAAATTCCGATTCGCCATGATGAAAACAAGCGGATTGCGGGACGAGGTGCGCAGGCTCACTGCCGGTTGCGCGGGCCTGACCGTCCGGCAAGCGGCGCGGCGGGTGACGCAGATCTATGACGAGGCCTTGCAGGAGAGCGGGCTGAGCATCGCGCAGCTCGGCCTCTTGGCGGTGATCGCGACGAACGAAGACGATCGCATGGCCGCGATTGCCGAGCGGGCCGGGCTCGATCCCTCGACGCTGTCACGGAATTTGCGTGGGCTCGAACGCGACGGGCTGATCGAGATCGCAACGGTCGAGAAGGATCTGCGCCGCCGCGCCGTCTGGCTGACCGAGGGTGGGCTCAGGCGCCTGCAGGCAGCGTTGCCGGCCTGGCAGGAGGCGCAGAATAAGGTGGCGGAGATATTGCCCGCCGAGCTTCTGCAACAGCTTCTTGCGGCGAGCTCGTCGCTCTCCGCGGCGAAGAGCGGGAGCTAGGCCCGGCCACCCCGGCTGGCCGCGAGCATGTAGTTCACGTCCATGTCGCGCGAGGCGCTCCAGCGACCGGTCAGCGGATTGAAGACCACGCCGGTCTCTGTTCCCAACGTGAAGCCGTTGCTCTCGATCGCGCCGCCGAGCTCGGCCGGCGTCACGAATTTCTCCCAGTCATGCGTGCCTTTCGGCAACCAGCGCAGGACATATTCGGCGCCGACGATCGCGAGCGCATAGGATTTCAGCGTGCGGTTGAGCGTCGCCATCACCAGGAGCCCGTCCGGCTTCACCGCGGCGCAGCAGGCCGCGACGAAGGCCTCGACATCGGCGACATGCTCCACGACCTCCATCGCGAGTACGATGTCGAAGCGCTTGCCGGATTCCACGACCGCCTCGATCGTCTCCTCGCGATAATCGATCGCAAGGCCGCTCTTCTCGGCATGGGCGCATGCGACGGCGATGTTGGTCGGCGCCGGGTCGAGGCCCGTGACCTCCGCGCCCAGCCTTGAAAGCGGCTCGGAGAGCACGCCGCCGCCGCAGCCGATATCGACCAGGCTCAGGCCGTCGAGGGCGCGCATCCGTTTCGGATCGCGCCCGAAATGGGCGCAGGCCTCGTCGCGGACGAAGGCGAGCCGGACCGGATTGAACTTGTGCAGGACGGCCATGGGGCCTTTCGGATCCCACCAGTCGCGGGCGATCGCATCGAAGCGGGCGACCTCGGCCGGGTCGATCGTCGAGCCTGTGCGCTGGGTCGCAGCCGCCATGAACCGGTCCTTCGCTTATGCGATGCCGCATTGACACCGCGCCTGTCGCCCGTCATCTACACCCGCCCCGCTGCAAGTGCGAGGGCGACCTTTCGACCCGGCCCCAAGCCGGGGCAGCTATCGAAAAGACCGTCATGGCCCGTCTGGTGATGAAATTCGGCGGCACCTCAGTCGCCACTGTCGAGCGGATCAAGAACGCGGCGCGCCACGTCAAACGCGAGTTCGACGCCGGCCATCAGGTCGCGGTCGTGGTCTCCGCCATGTCGGGCAAGACCAACGAGCTCGTCGCCTGGTGCAAGGAAGCGGCGCCGATCTATGACCAGGCCGAGTACGACACCGTCGTCGCCTCGGGCGAGCAGGTCACCTCCGGGCTGATGGCGATCGCTCTTCAGGAAATGGGCCTGCCGGCGCGCTCCTGGCAGGGCTGGCAGATTCCGCTCTACGGCTCCGACGCGCATGGCTCGGCCCGGATCGAGAGCGTCGACGGCGCCGGCATCCTGGCCGGGTTCGATCGCAATCGCGAGATCGCGGTCTGCTCCGGCTTCCAAGGCGTCAACCCGCGCACGCACCGCATCGTCACGCTCGGCCGCGGCGGTTCCGACACCAGCGCGGTCGCGCTCGCCGCCGGGCTCAAGGCCGATCGCTGCGACATCTACACCGATGTCGACGGCGTCTACACCACCGACCCGCGCATCGTCCCGAAGGCCCGGCGCATGGACAAGGTCTCCTTCGAGGAAATGCTCGAAATGGCCTCGCTCGGCTCCAAGGTGCTGCAGGTGCGCTCGGTCGAGATCGCCATGACGCAGCGCGTGCCGACCTATGTGCGCTCCTCCTTCGACGACCCCGAAAACCCCAATCCTGGCACCCTCATCTGCGACGAGGACGACATCGTGGAACAGCAGATCGTCACCGGCATCGCCTTCTCCCGGGACGAAGCCCAGATCACCCTCCGCCGCGTGGCCGACAAGCCCGGCGTCGCCGCGGCGATCTTCGGCCCGCTCGCCGATGCCAATATCAATGTCGACATGATCATCCAGGTCGTCTCGGACGACCAGGCGACGACCGACATCACCTTCACCGTGCCGACCGCCGATTACGAGCGCGCCCGCACGCTGCTCGAGAGCAAGCACGAGACGATCTCCTACCAGGAGATCCAGGGCGCGACCGACGTGGTGAAGATCTCGGCGATCGGCGTCGGCATGCGCTCGCATGCGGGCGTCGCGGCCCGCGCCTTCCGCGCGCTGGCCGAGAAGGGCATCAATATCCGCGCGATCACGACGTCCGAGATCAAGTTCTCGGTGCTGATCGACTCGGCCTATACCGAGCTGGCGGTGCGCACGCTGCACTCGCTTTACGGGCTGGACGCGGCCTGAGGCGCACGCCTCGGCGTTGATCCGGAAGCGTCATGCTCGCCCTTGTGGCGAGCATCCACGCCTTGAACACCGCACGGCATGGATGAAGACGTGGATGGTCGGGACAAGCCCGGCCATAACGAAGCGCGCGCGCTTCTCGCTCCTCACTCCGCCGGATGCGTCACGGGCGGCGTGTGCTTCGCCCCGCGGATAAAGCCGCCGAGCTTCACCAGCCCTCCCGAAAGCCTGTCCATGTAGAGGAACAGGACGGGCGTGATGAACAGCGTCAGCACCTGGGAGATCATCAGGCCGCCGACCACGGCGATGCCGAGCGGCTGGCGCAGCTCCGCGCTGGCGCCGGCGCCGAGCGCGATCGGCAAGGTGCCCATCAGCGCCGCCAGCGTCGTCATCAGGATCGGGCGGAAACGCATCACGCAGGCCTTGTGGATCGCGTCCTGCGCCGACATGCCTTCGCGCAGCAGGACGAGCGCCACGTCGATCATCATGATCGCGTTCTTCTTGACGATGCCGATCAGCATCAGCAGGCCGATGATGGCGATGACCGAGAGCTCGAGATCGAAGAGCCTGAGCGCCCCGAGCGCGCCGACCGCCGCCGAAGGCAGGCCGGTCAGGATTGTCAGCGGGTGGATGAAGCTCTCGTAGAGGATGCCGAGCACGATGTAGATCGTCAGGATCGCGCCGGCGATCAGCAGGCCCTGGTTGGCCAGCGAGTCCTGGAAGGTCTTGGCGGTGCCGGCGAGCGTAGTCGTGATCGACTTGGGCAGGTTGAGGTGGTCCTTGATCGCCTCGATGCGCAGGACGCTGTCGCCGAGCGCGACGCCGGCCGGCAGGTTGTAGGAGATCGTCACCGCCGGAAGCTGGCCGAGCTGGTTGACCGTGAGCTGGCCGGCTGTCCGCTCGATCCGGGCGATGGCGCCGAGCGGCACCAGCGTGCCGGACTTGGTGCGGACGCGGATGGCGTTCAGCCGCTCCGGGCTCCAATGCTCGTTCGGATTGAACTCGACGACCACCTGATAGCTGTCGCCGGCCGTGTAGATCGTCGAGACCTGACGAACGCCGAAGCCGGAATATAGCGTCGAGCGCAGGATGTCGGAGCCGACGCCGAGCGCATTGGCCTTGTCGCGATCGATGACGACCGTCGCCTGGAGCGCGTTGTTCTGGAGATCGGTGGTGACGTCGGCGAAGACCGAGCGATCGCGGCTCATCGCATCGGCCAGGCGCAGGGCCCAGTCGTTCATCAGCCCCTGATCGAGCCCCTGCACGACGAGTTGGTACTGGCTCTTGGAGGAGCGCGCGCCGATGTTCAGGTTCTGGACGGGCACCATATAGGCGTTGATGCCCGGCACCTGGCCGAGGTCACGGCGCAGCGAACCGAGGACCTGCTGCAACTTCGGGCGCTCGTCCAGCGGTTTCAGCTCGACGAAGAGCCGCCCGGAATTGAGCGCGCTACCGCCGTTGCCATTGCCGCCGACCGACGAGGCGACATGCGCGACATAGGGCGACTTGCGGAAGATGTCCGCGACCTCGGATTGCAGCTTCAGCATCGCATCGAAGGAGATGTCCTGCCGGGCCTCGGTCGTGACCTGGAGCTGGCCGATATCCTCCTGCGGGAAGAAGCCCTTCGGCGCGCTCTGGAGCAGCCAGACGCTGCCGCCCATGGTGAGGAAGAAGGCGAGCAGCATCAGGGGCTGGACGCGCAGGCAGAAGGCGAGTCCGCGATCGTAGCCGCGGACGATGGCGTCGAATCCCTTCTCAAGCCAACGGCCGACAAGGTTCTCCTCGTGATGTTCGCCGTAGCCGGAGAGCAGGCGCGAGCAGAGCATCGGCGTCAGCGTCAGTGAGACGAAGGCGGAGGCCAGGATTGAGACCGTCACCACAACTGCGAACTCGTTGAAGATTCGGCCGATGACGCCGCCCATCAGCAGCACGGGGATGAAGACCGCGACCAGCGAAAGCGAGATCGAGATGATCGTGAAACCAATCTCGCCGGCGCCCTTGAGCGAGGCCTCGTAGGCGGAGAGGCCATCCTCCTCCATGTGCCGGACGATATTCTCGAGCATGACGATGGCGTCGTCGACGACGAGGCCGACCGAGAGCGTCAGACCCAGCAACGAGATATTGTCGATCGAGAAATTGAGCATGTACATCGCGGCAAGCGTCGCGATGATCGAGATTGGCACAGCGACAGCCGGGATGAAGGTCGCTGCAACCCGGCGCAGGAAGACGAAGATCACCATGATGACCAGCGCGATGGTCAGGAGCAGGGTGAACTGCACGTCGTCCACCGCCTGGCGGATCGAGGTCGAGCGGTCGTTCAGCAGGGAGAGCGAAGCCGCCGCCGGCAACTGGGCCTCGAAGGACGGGATCATCGCCTTGACGCGGTCGACGACCTCGACAGTGTTGGCGTCGGGCTGGCGCTGTACGGCAAGCACGATCGCGGGCATGCCGTCATAGGTGCTGCGGGTCTGGGTGTTCTCGACGGAGTCGATCACCTTGGCGACGTCGCCGAGCCGGACCGGCTTGCCCGAGCGCGTGGTGATGATGACATTGGTGAACTGGGCGGCGTTGGCGAGCTGCGTCTGCGCCTGAATGGTGAGCTGCTGGGCCGTGTTCTGGAGCGTTCCGACCGGCGTGTTGGCGTTGGTCGCGGTGATCGCCGCCTGCAATTCATCGAGGCCGATGCCGCGCGCGGCGAGCGCCGTCGGGTCGATCTGGATGCGCACCGCGTATTTCTGGCTGCCCCAGATCAGCACCTGCGCGACGCCATCGACGGTGGAGAGCGCCGGCGAGATCACCTGCTGGGCGAAGGCGTCGAGCTGCGAGAGCGGCACCACGTCGCTTTTGAGCGCCAGCAGGATGATCGGCGCATCGGCCGGGTTCACCTTGCGATAGCTCGGCGGCGTCGTCATCTCGATCGGCAATTGCCGCTGGGTGCGGGTGATCGCGGCCTGAACGTCGGCAGCGGCAGCGTCGATATTGCGGTTCAGCACGAACTGGATCGCGATCGAGGTCGAGCCCTGCGAATTGATCGTCGAGATCGAGTCGATGCCGGCGATGGTGCCGAACTGCTTGATCAGAGGCGTCGCGACCGAGGTCGCCATCGTGTCTGGCGAGGCGCCCGGCAATTGGGCGGAGACGTTGACGACCGGAAACTCGGCGCGAGGCAGCGCCGCGACCGGCAGGAAGCGCCAGGCGAACAGCCCCGCCAGGACCAGCGAGACCGACATGAGGATGGTCGCGACAGGATGGCGGATGCAGAAACCGGAGACGTTCATGAGCGCGCGCCCTCCGCAACCGGCGTCGCCTGCGGCGGCTTCTCGCCCGTCGCCGCCCGCTCGCGCACCGGTGTGCCCTGCTTCAGCCGCATCTGGCCGTCGACGACGACACGCTCGCCCGGCGCGATGCCTTCCGTCACCGCCGTGCGGTCGCCGTCGCTGAGCGCGACCTTGATCTGCCTGAGGTCGACGGTGGAATCCGGTTTCACGACGAAGGCGTAAGAGCCCTTCTGCCCGGTCTGCACGGCGACGGTCGGGATCACCGTGACCCCGGCCAGAGTATCGGGGATGATCTCGACATCGACATATTGCCCGGGCCAGAGGGTGAGATCGTCATTGGCGAAGGCGGCCTTGGCGGTGATCGTCCCGGACGTGATGTCGACGGAGGAATCGACGAAATTGAGCTTGCCCTCGGCGGGCGGGCTCTTGGCGTTCGGGACGCGGGCCGTCACCGGCACGGGCTTGGCCGCGGCGAGCGCGCCCTGCAAGGTCGGCAGTTCGCTCTCGGGGAGAGCGAAGGAGACGCGCAGCGGCTTCATCTGGGTAATCGTCAGGAGCCCGGTGCCGCTGTTGTTGGCGGCGGCATTGACGAGGTTGCCCGGCGTGACCTGCACCGCACCGACGCGCCCGTCGATCGGAGCGGTGATGCGGGTGTAGCCCAGCTTGAGCCGGTCCGCGTCGAGCGTGGCGTGGTCGCCCTGGATGCTGGCGGCGGAGCTCTTCTCGTCGGCGATCGCCTGGTCGACCTGCACCTGCGTGCCGGCATTGCGCACCAGGAGCTGCTTGTAGCGGTCGAGATCGGCGAGGTTGCGGGTATGGGTCGCCTCGTCGCGCGCCAGCGTCGCCTCGTCCTTGGCGATCTGGGCCTTGATGTCGCGATCGTCGAGGGTGAAGAGCAGGTCGCCGGCCTTGACGAACTGCCCGTCGACGACGTTCTGCGTCATGATCTGGCTGTCGATGCGCGAGCGCACGAGCACGCTCGCCGGCGTCTCGACGAAACCGATGGCGTGCTTGCGCACCGGGAAATCCGCCTGAATCGCGGCAGCCGAGATCACTGCGACCGCCCCGCCGTCTCCCCGACCGCCGCGCGCGACTTGAGACGTCTCCGGCGCATGCGTGCGCCAATACCAGATCCCGCCCGCGGCAAGGCCGGCGATGACGACGCCGGTGACCAATCCTGAACGCTTCATTGTCTGTCCACTTGCTCAGGCAGCATGGCCGGCGGAAGCCGGGGCCTTGTCTTCGGTTCGGGTGCGGGTCTGCTCACGGATCGCAGAGAGCGTTTCGAGCGCAGACAGGATCGACGTTTCGTCGACATCGCCCAGCACTTCATGGGCGATGTCGGTCCGCACGGCATCCAAATCATCGACGAGCGATCGGCCTTCCGTCGTGAGATAGAGGCGATAGGCCCGGCGATCGGTCGGGTCTTCGCGGCGCTCGATCAGGTTCTGGTTCTGCAGGCGGTCGAGCAGGCGTGCGAGCGAGATCGGCTGCAAGTCCATCTGGTCGGCGAGCGCGGCCTGATTGAGCCCCTCCTGCCGCCGCAAACGCGACATCACCCCCCATTGCGCCCGCGTCGTGCCGTGCTGGCGCGCCCGCTGCTCGACATAGGTCCGCAGCAGCCGCGAGGTTTCGACGAGCTGGAACACGAGTTCCCGCCGCAGGGGTCGCTTCATTATCGACAGGCCTCCCAACCGTAAGCCCGCTTATCATATGTCGGATTACGGCAATTTGACGAGAGGTTTGTGCAGCGCACACGCAAAGGTGACGCCGCATGCAGAAAGGCTGGAAATGCTAGAAGGGATACGAGGACACTTCCGTCCCAGCGAACGGCGTTCCTGCGGTGCGAACCGGCCGAGCGCCGCCGCGACTATCGGCCGGTGAAGACCGCCGCGCGCTTTTCCAGGAATGCGGTCACGCCCTCGCGGAAATCGGCTGTCGCGGTCGTGGCGCGGAAGGCATCGCGCTCGGCGTCGAGATGCTGGGCGAGTGCTGCATCTTCGGCCTCCGCCAGCAGCGTCCGGATCCGGCCATAGGCCTGGGTCGGCCCTGCCGCGAGCCTACGCGCCAGCGCCAGAGCCTCGTCGCGCGCCGCTGCGGCCGGCACGACGCGATTGACGAGGCCGATATCCAGCGCCTCGGCTGCCCCGAACACATCCGCCAGAAGCGCGATCTCGCGCGCCTTGCGCTGGCCGACGAGGCGGGCGAGCCGGTACGTGCCGCCGAGATCGGAGGTCGCACCGATTCGCGAATAGGCCATGGTGAAGCGCGCATCGTCGGCCGCTATGGCGAGATCGCATGCAAGCGCGAGGCTGAAACCGCCGCCCGCGACGGCCCCGTGCAGACAGGCGACCGAAGGTTGCGGCAGGGAATCGAGCAGGCACAGCGCCTCGTGCAGCGGGGCCATGATCGCCTCGATGCCGGCCGCGACATCGCCGCCGGCGAGGAATTGCGAGATGTCTCCCCCGACGGAGTAGGCACGGCCATTCCCCTGCAGCAGGATCGCGCGCACATCGCCGCTCGCTGCAATCGTCTTGACGTGAGCGAGGAAGAGCGCCGCCATCGGTGCATCGATGGCGTTCAACTGTGCCGGCCGGTTGAGCGTCAGGATGGCGACGCCGCCATCCCGGGTCAGCAGGACGGTGTCGGACGTGTCAGGCATGGCGGTCTCCGGAGCGCGCGGATTGTCCTCGCGAGGCTAGCATCGGGATCGCGGGTGTCGCGAGGTGCATCTGCACGCATCGGGCATCGCGTTTGCGCGAGGACCACTGGCCTTGGCCGCGCGGAGGCTTCTAGACTGTGCGGGAAACCTGCCCCCTTCCGAGACCTATTCCCATCATGAGCCAGCTCTTCAGCCCCTATCAGCTCGGCGGCCTTTCGCTCGCCAACCGCATCGTCATCGCCCCGATGTGCCAGTATTCGGCACAGGACGGCTGCGCCACCGACTGGCACACCATCCATCTCGGCCATCTCGCGCTGTCGGGCGCCGCGCTTCTCATCGTCGAGGCGACGGCCGTCGAGCCGGACGGGCGCATCAGCCCCTTCGACCTCGGTCTCTGGTCCGACGAGACGGAGGCCGCGCTCGGCAAGGCGCTCGACGCCGCCCGCCGCTGGTCGGACATGCCGATCGCGATCCAGCTCGCCCATGCCGGCCGCAAGGCCTCGGTCGCCCAGCCCTGGAAGGGCGGCGGCCAGCTCGGCCTCGACCAAGGCGGCTGGACGGTCGAGGGGCCCTCGGATGTCGGCTTCGAAACCTATCCGCGGCCGCCGCGCGCCCTCACCCGCGACGATATCGCCCGGCTCGTCGAAGCCTTCGCGGAGTCGGCGCGGCGCAGCGTGCGGCTCGGGCTGGCGGCGATCGAGCTGCATGGCGCGCATGGCTATCTGATGCACCAATTCCTGTCGCCGCTCTCCAATCGGCGCGAGGACGATTACGGCGGCTCGCTCGAAAACCGCATGCGGTTCCCGCTGGAGGTCCTGGACGCGGTGCGCGCGGTCGTTCCGACGGGCTTCCCCGTCGGCTTCCGCATCTCGGGCAGCGACTGGGTCGAGGGCGGCTGGGATATCGAGCAGAGCATCGCCTTCTCGGAAGCGGCCAAGGCCCACGGCGCCGACTTCATCCATGTCTCCAGCGGCGGCCTCTCGGCCGCGCAGAAGATCCCGCTCGGCCCGAGCTACCAGGTGCCGTTCGCGCGGGCGGTGAAACAGGCGACCGGCATCGCGACGATCGCCGTCGGCCTGATCACGGAGCCGGAGCAGGCCGAGGCGATCATCGGCACCGGCGAGGCCGACCTGATCGGGCTGGCGCGCGGCATCCTCTACGACCCGCGCTGGCCCTGGCATGCCGCGGCGCAGCTCGGCGCCAGCGTCAAGGCGCCGAACCAGTATCTGCGCTCGCAGCCGCGGCAGTATTCGAAGCTGTTCGGCTGAATTTGCCGTAGCCCCGTCATTCCGGGCAAGCGAAGCGCGGACCCGGAATCCATCGTAGAGTGCGGGGCCCTTCGATGGATTCCGGATCGGCGCGGCTTCGCCGCTTGTCCGGAATGACGGAATCCCTTCTTTTTCATGTCAGCCCCTGTCCAGAGAGCCCGCATGACCGCCTATTCCGACCTCTCCGCCCATTTCGGCCGCATCGCGGCGCTGTCGAACGCCATCGGCATCCTGCAATGGGACAACGACGTGATGATGCCGAAGGGCGCGGCCGAGACGCGGGCCGAGAGCATGGCCCTGCTCCAGGTCATGCGCCACGGCCTTTCGACCGATGCCCGCATCGGGGACTGGCTGGACAAGGCTGACAACGACGGCAGTCTCGGCGCCTGGGAGAAGGCGAACCTGCGCGAGATCCGGCGGGTCTGGACTGTCGATACCGCCCTGCCCTCCGAGCTGGTGGAAGCGTCGAGCAAGGCCATCTCGGCCTGCGAGATGCGCTGGCGGCAGGCGCGGGCGGATGCCGATTTCGCCGGCCTCCTGCCCTATCTTGCCGAGGTCCTGAACCTGCAGCGCCAGATCGGCCGAGCCAAAGGCGAGAAGCTCGGGCTCTCGCCCTACGACGCCCTGCTCAACGATTACGAACCCGGCGGCCGCTCCGCCAAGATCGATGCGCTGTTCGACGACCTCGCCGCCTTCCTGCCCGGCTTCACGCAGGAGGCGCTTGCCGTGCAGGCGCGCCGGCCGGCCCTGGCTGCGCTGCAAGGGCCCTTCGCCACCGAAACGCAGCGGGCGCTCGGTCTCAAGTTCATGGCGGCGCTCGGCTATGATTTCGAGCGCGGCCGGCTCGACATCTCGACCCATCCGTTCTGCGGCGGGGCCGATAACGACGTCCGCATCACCACGCGCTATGACGAGGCCGATTTCACCAAGGCGCTGATGGGGGTGCTGCACGAGACGGGCCATGCGCTCTACGAGCAGGGCCGGCCGCAAGCCTATCTCAACCAGCCGGTCGGCGCGGCGCGCGGCATGAGCCTGCATGAGAGCCAGTCGCTCTTGATGGAGATGCAGGCCTGCCGCTCGCGCCAGTTCCTGACTTACGCCGCACCGCTGATGCGCGAGAGTTTTGGAGGTGTGGGTCCTTCGTGGGAAGCCGAGGCGATGTGGCATCGCTATACCCGCGTCGAGCCCGGCTTCATCCGCGTCGATGCCGACGAGGTCACCTACCCCGCCCATGTCATCCTGCGCTACCGGCTCGAGAAGGCGCTGATCGCCGACGAGATGCCGCTCGCGGAACTGCCCTCGGCCTGGAATGCGGGGATGAAGTCCCTGCTCGGCGTCACCGTCCCCAACGACCGCCTCGGCTGCCTGCAGGATATCCACTGGCCGTCCGGCGGCTGGGGCTATTTCCCGACCTATACGCTGGGTGCGATGACCGCGGCCCAGATCTTCGACTCCGCCTGCAAGGCCGAAACTGCGATCCTGCCCGGCATCGGCAAGGGCGATTTCAGCCCGCTGGTCGGCTGGCTGCGGGCCAATATCCACGGCAAGGGCTCGCTGCTCCCGACCGACGAGCTGCTGACAGAGGCGACCGGCCGCCCGCTCGACGCCTCGGTGTTCAAGGCGCATCTGCGCCGCCGCTATATCGACGAGATCTGAACGCCCTCATTTTATTTATTCGAAACAAAGACTTAGATCGGATTTTCCTGCCGGTCGGCCATGCAGCTTTCGGGCTTGCATTGGGGCACATGAAGCAGGATGTCGGAGGCGACCTCCTGTTTCGGTGACCGATCATGACCCAGACCAAGCCCGCCCCCCGCATCGCCATCACCTATTGCTCGATGTGCAACTGGATGCTGCGCTCAGCCTGGCTCGGGCAGGAGCTGCTCTCGACCTTTGGGCAGGATCTCGGCGAGGTCGCGCTGATCCCGCGCACCGGCGGCATCTTCCAGATCCATTACGACGGCGAATTGATCTGGGACCGCAAGGCCGATGGCGGCTTCCCGGATTCCAAGGTGCTGAAGCAACGCGTGCGCGACCGACTCGACCCCGAGCGCAGCCTCGGCCATGTCGACGGGCATACGATGTCGGCCGAGGCGGAGAGCTGAGGCGCCGGAACCGCGGCGTCATCCCGGGCAAGCGTAGCGCAGACCCGGGATCCATCGGAGGGCTCGGCGCTCTACGATGGATCCCGGATCGGCGCGGCTTCGCCGCTTGTCCGGGATGACAGCGTTCAGGAAGCGGGAGAAAGGCGCTCCCGCGTCGCCGCGACCCAGGCCTTCAGGCGCCCCTCGGGATCGGCATTCAGCGTGATGTCCGTCACCGCCGCAACGATGTCGGCGCCAGCCTCGAAGACGCCCGGCGCCCGCTCCAGCGAAATGCCGCCGATGCCGACCAGCGGCAGATCGCCGATGCGGCGCTTCCACTCGGTCACCCGCTCCAGCCCCTGCGGGCCGAAGCGCATCTGCTTCAGGATCGTCGGATAGACCGGGCCGAGCGCGATATAGTCGGGGCCGGCCGCCAGCGCGCGCTCCAGCTCGGGCTCGTCATGGCTGCTGATGCCGAGCTTGAGGCCGGCCTTGCGGATCGCGCCGAGATCGGCGTCGTCGAGATCCTCCTGGCCGAGATGGATGAAACCGCAGCCCTCGGCGATGGCGAGCTTCCAGTAGTCGTTGACGACGAGCACGCAACCGGCCGCGGCGCACAGCGTCTTCGCGCGGGCGATCTCGCGCGCAACCTCGGTCTCGGGGCGGTCCTTGACGCGCAATTGCACCAGCTTGACGCCGAGCGGCAGCATCCGCTCCAGCCAATCGGCGCTGTCGAAGATGGGGTAGAACGGATCGAGCTTCATGCGGAGTCAGTCTTTCAGGCCAGGAAGGCTTTGCCCATGACGGGCGTGGAGGGAGCGGCCATGTCGCGCGCCTCGATCGGCTGCGCGGCGAAGGCTTGGCGGCCGGCGCGGATGGCAAGCGCGAAGGCTTCCGCCATCGCGGCGGGATCGCCGGCCTTGGCGACCGCCGTGTTGAGCAGGATGCCGTCATAGCCCAGCTCCATCGCCTGCGCGGCATGGGAGGGCAGGCCGATACCGGCATCGACGACCAGCGGCACATCCGGGAAATGCTGGCGCATGCTGCGCAGGCCATAGGGGTTGTTAAGCCCCCTGCCCGACCCGATCGGCGCGCCCCAGGGCATCAGGACCTCGCAGCCGGCATCGAGCAGGCGCCCCCCGACCACGAGGTCCTCCGTCGTGTAGGGAAAGACCTTGAAGCCGTCGTCAGTGAGGATGCGGGCGGCCTCGACCAGCGCGATCACGTCCGGCTGGAGCGTGTCGTCCTCGCCGATCACCTCCAGCTTGATCCAGTCCGTGCCGAAGACTTCGCGCGCCATCTGCGCGGTGGTGACGGCCTCCTTCACCGTGTGGCAACCGGCGGTGTTCGGGAGCACCTTGACGCCGAGCTCGCGGATCAGCGCCCAGAAGGCCTGTCCGGCGCCGCCCGACGATTCCCGCCGCAGCGAGACGGTGACGACCTCGACGCCCGAGCGCTTCACCGCTTCGGCCAGGATGGCGGGCGACGGGTATTGCGCCGTGCCAAGGAAGAGCGGGTTCTGCGGCTCGAAGCCATAGAAGGACGCCATCTCAACCTCCCTGCATCGGCGCGACGATTTCGACGCGATCGCCTTCGCTCAGCGCCGTCTCGGCGCGCTTGCGGGCCGGCACGAAATCGCCGTTCACCGCGGTCGCGACGATGCGGCCGCCAAAGCCCAGTTCGGCCAGCACCTCGGCCAGCGTCTTGGCGGCAACGGTCTGCGGGGCGCCGTTAAGCAGCAAGGTCATGCAGCATCTCCGGGGTTGCGTGCGGATTCAGTGCAGCCTCCGCCGCCATCCGCGCCATGGCGGGGCTGAGCAGGAAACCGTGGCGATAGAGCCCATTGACATGGATCACCCGGCCGCGGCGCGTCAGCCGCGGCAGGTTGTCGGGAAAGGCCGGACGGGCATCGGTGCCGATCTCGACCACCTCAGCCTCGGCGAAGGCCGGATGCAGGGCATAGGCCGCGCCGAGCAGTTCGAGCATGGCGCGGGCGGAGATGCGACGGCGCTCTCCGCTCTCGATCATCGTCGCACCGACCATGAAGAGCCCGTCCGCCCGCGGCACGATGTAGAGCGGGATGCGCGGATGCAGCAGCCGGACCGGCCGCGACAGGCTGATATCATCGCTGCGCAGCAGCAGCATCTCACCCTTGACGCCGCGCAGCTCCGGCAGGATGTCGCGCGCCGCCAGCCCCCGGCAATCGAGCACGATATCGGCATCGAGATCGGCCGGCTCGACGGCACTGTCGAAATGGATGACGGCGCCGTTCGCCACCAGCCGCCCGGCCAAAGCCGCGATCGCCTTGCGCGGATCGAGATGGCCTTCGCCCGAGAAGAACAGCCCTCGTGAGAAACGCCCGGTGAGATCGGGCTCCAGGCCGGCGATCGCCTCGCCGTCGATCTCCTCGAAATGGCTGGTGCGCTGGCCGAAGCGGCGCAGTTCAGACCGGTCCCGGCTCGGCGCGACCACGAGCGTGCCGTTGCGGACGACGCCACCGGCATGGCGCTCCCACCAGTCGGCAGACTGTTGCCCGAGCCGGATCACCGGCTCCTCGGCGCTTTCGCCCTCGCACCACGGCGCGAGCATGCCACCGGCATACCAGGAGCAGGCCTCGGCGCCGATGCGTGCTCCGCGCTCGTAGATCGATACCTGGGCGCCACGCGCGACCAGTTCGGTCGCGCAGGCCAGCCCGACGACGCCGGCGCCGATCACCGCGACGTTCAGGCCAGACTGAGGGCGTTGTGCCGTCATGTTCTTCCCTGCTTCCGGGAAGGCAGCGGCCTGGGGCGCGAGCGCGATGTCTGCGAACCGAAGACCGTTCCCTTCGCCGGCATTACCCGGATCAGGTACGATGGGTTGGCGCGAACCACGCCTCTCAGCCTTTCGGCACCCCAACGGACGGATTCAATCTAATGGCTGCCCGGCGGAGGAGCAAGGCAGGCCGGCGCAGAGCTCCTTTGCAGCAGCCTGCGGTCGATCAGCCCCCGCACCCTCTCGATCACGCCATTACCAAGGGAGTGCTCCCCCACTCTCGCGGCGCGCATTCACAAGCCTAGCAAAGGAAGTTGCCGACAAGGCTTGTCAAACGCCTCGGCAATCAGGCATAGAGCCTCTCGCCGGAGACGTGGCCGAGAGGCTGAAGGCACTCGTTTGCTAAATGAGCATACCCCACAAGGGTATCGAGGGTTCGAATCCCTCCGTCTCCGCCACTCCTAAGCCCTTGATATTTGAGGGTTTTTCCTGTTTTTGATTCCACGCGCTGTCACAGCAGCCTGACACATTCGGGATCAGCATCCCGGCATGATTCAGGAGCACGCATGTACCTGCATCGGCGGGGAGCGCATTGGTGGTTTCGTAAAGCCGTTCCTGTAGACCTCACGGCAATCCTTGGTTTCGAGCAGGTTCGTCGATCTCTGCGCACCAAGGACTCCGCTTTAGCGAGGCGCAGAGCATTACACATGCTGATTCGGGTCGATGACGTTTATGCGGTACTGCGCTCAAAACGCCCGCTGGGTCCAACGCGCGAAGTAGCACTGGCTCTGCTCGACGAGGCTCTTGAAACCAACGCGGGCACACGGTGGTCGTTCGAGTTCAAGCGCGACCTGATCAATGACGCCAAAGCTGCCATTTCAAACTTCGCTAGCGACCAGGAACCGGCGGGCGAGCGTGCACAAACCCCGCCGCGCAGACGTCGGAGCGGAATGGTATCAAGCGCGGTCGCTTTCGAGCTCCTCGGCCGCGAGGCTCCTCGGGGGCCAACCAACCAGGCGGCAATCGCGCTGCTGAGCGCGGTTGGTCAAATGGGAGCTATCAGCCCGGCGGAGGTGCGGACAGCTGGTTCAGCCGTGACAGACATCAGCGGGCCGTTTTACGTCGAACCTCCCGACCAAACGAGCGCCGCGCTGCGATCGGTAATGGCGCAGCTAGCCGAGCTGCAGGCGATAGTTGAAAAAACGAATGCCTCGGTTTCAAACTTGGAGATCAGGCAAACGCAAAGCTCCGCGCCTGCGGATGTCGACACCGTTTCGAAAGCGATTGCCGAAGAGCGCCGCACACGCTGGTCGGACGAGCCCTTGTCGGAGGCGATCAAGCAGTACGATGCGGCGGTAATTTCGCTATCGAGTAACGGCTTAAAGCATATCGAGGATGTCAGAACCCGCCTATTCGTTTTTCTGACATTCGTCGGCGATAAACCGGTTCGCGACGTGTCCCGGGACGATATCAAGATCTTCCGCGACCATCTTGAGCGCTTGCCAGATCGTGCGGCAACCCGCTTCAAGACCCTCGATGTGCGCGAAGCGATCGCGCTGAACGCCAAACGCAAGCCACCGGTTCGGCCGATCGGACCGGTCACGATCAATCTTAAGTATCTAGGTCCCGTTCATCGGTTCTTGGATTGGTTGGTGGATGAAGAAAAGATCGAACGGAACCCTGGAGAGGGCATCGGATCTATCCGGAAAGAAAAAAAGAGAGCGAAGCACAAACGCCTTCCGTTCAAGCCTGACCAGATTTCCCGGTTTTTCGCCGAGACCGCGAAATCGTCGAAAGTCTCGCCAATTTATTGGATTCCTCCGCTCATGCTGTTCACCGGCGCGCGGATTAACGAGCTCGCGCAACTTCGAACCGACGATATCAAGCATCACAACGGCCGCCTGCATCTCAGCATCGTTTGCTTGAGCGACGAGAGCGACGAAACCGGTGACGAGGTTCCGACGCGGCAGAAGACTCCCGATGAGCGTGGTGTGAAGACGGACGCGGCTCGGCGAGTGATCCCAATACACAACGAGCTTTTAAGGCTCGGATTTATCGAGTTCGTCGCTTCCAGGCGTGACCGAAAGAGACGCGAGTGCCAACTTTTCGACGAGCTCAAAGCCAACAGGCACGGCCATTGGAGCGCCGCGGTGTCGAAGACGCTCAACCGGCGCCTCCGAACCTGCGGCATCAAGAACCCTATCTACTCAGCGTACAGCCTCAGGCACAGTTTTCGAGACGCTTGTGTCGATGGCAAGGTGCGAGAAGAGACACGGATGAAGTTCATGGGGCATCAGCTACCCGGAATGAACGGCGTGTATGGCAACCCCGACCCTCTTCAGTCCGAAACCGATGAGATTGATTTGGTCGCTTTCCCACACGTTGATCTCGGACCATACCTAAAGAAATAGCTGCCCGAGCGGCCTCTCCGGTCAACTGGCGAGCCTTCGGCTCATTCGGTTGCGATTGCAAAAATCGCTTCAGAAACGTTGATTGGCAGCCAGGCTCTTTTGCCGCACGCGACAAGCTTGAGCTGGCCAGGCTTAATGTAAAATTCCATGCAAGATGTCATTGCGCGCACCGCGACGACGCCAAAATCATCGCGGCCTGTGACATCGCAGTACCTGCGGTACATATCGAGCAGATCGGAAGCGTGGGGCTCTGGTATCGCTGATCCTTCGGAATGCTCTCTCATGATCCCGTACACATGAAGGACCGCCGCTCTCAACGGCGAGAACTCCAAACCGCTTTTGAATTTTACCTTTTTAGCCATGTGTTCCTCGCTCGCAAGAGTTCCTGTGGAAGCCCACGTTCCTGCGTCGTGCACAATCTAGGGACATAGGTTGAAAGGAACTAAATGGCCCGACGGTCGGGCCATTTGGGCCCAAAGTCTTAGGTCTCGTATATCGCGGAAGCCGAAGTGAGACGGCGGGATTCGAACCCGCGCGAAGCCATTTATACTTCGGAGCGTGCCATCTGCGCCGGGGGGTATGGAGCAAACTTCCGACGCCCGCGATAGACCACTGTGCCACGTCCCTGGAATGCTTTTGGACTGGTCGGCCCGATATGACCAGTCACAGGGTCGTCAGAAGTCCGCGAGGGCAGCTAATATCTGCATCGATGGGCTATCTGCGAGGCCATGGCGCCCGATCGCGCTACATAGCGGCCCCTCACGACTTGGCACGAGTTCAATCAGCGAATCCTGCAAAAGGACTGGAGGCGTCGGCTTAGCTGCGGTTCACTTCTCGCGCCTCGCGGCACAATACGAGCGCCCCGGCTCCAGGACGATCGCGCCGTCGACCACGCTCGATTGCCCGTTGCTGACGAAGACGCCCTGGACGATGTGGCGCGCACGCATCGACTGCAGGATAGGGCGAAATGCGTAATCGAACGCTAGGACGTGGGCCAGTGACCCGCCGGTTGCGAGCGGCAATACCGCCTTGTTCGAAAGCCCGTACTGCGGAAGCAGGTCTAGGAAAACCTCCATCAAGCCGGAGCAAGATGCCTTGTAGATCGGAGTGGCGACGATCACCCCGTCGGCCTGGTCGATAGCTCCCAAAACTGGTGCGATCGAAAAGTGATCGGCGCGGCCCTTCACGAGCGCCTCGGGATCTAGATCGATAATTCGGAAATGTTGAGTTCCTGGCTGACGGGCAAGCTCGACGCGGTCGATCTCGACCCGCTTCCGCTCGTCTTCGTGTGCCTCCCGCTCCGCTGATGCCAAGGCCTCCTGCTCCGCCTTTTCCATTTCGAGGCGAAGCATGGAGAGCCCGTTTTGCTTGAAGACCATAACGGCGCGAGCCGCGCTCGCCTCATCTAAATACGTGAGCGTGTCATGGTAGGCCCTCTCGCCCTTGGCACGGGCCTGAGAGATTCTAGGCGAGCCCAGTGGGTAGGGAATGACCTTGTACGTCTGGCCAATAAGATCGGCGCCCGCACGCGACGCGCGCGCAGAAGCGAGAAGAGCCTTCGGCATCGTCCCCAGCAGGGCGGCGTAATTCTGGTCCACAGCCTGAAGTTGGACGCTCCCGAAGACAGAGACGCCGACTCCTATGAGGCCCGCGATGAGCACGGCGAGCATGATCTTGGTACGAATTTTGAGATCGGTAATCTTCATGGCGGGGATCCAGGCCAGTGGGCACCGGCGTAGCCACGCGCTTGGGCAGCTAATGGTTTGCTAACCCCAGCAATTTTCGAATCTCACAATACAAAAGGGCATCATTCGCCAATTTTCTATGCAGCAATGACGCACGCCGTTTGCTAGCCAATATGAAGGGCGCGTCAAAGCGTCTCGCTGCCGAACCGGCGAGGAACCGTGAAGAAGATTGCTGTGATAGGCGGTGGGCCAAAGGCGGCTGCAATTTGTGCGAAGGCGCACAGCTTCAACCTCTCCTCCTCTGAGCGCCTCGATGTCCGCGTGTTTGAGAGGGATAAATGGGGAGCCGCCTGGTCAGGCGATCATGGCTACACCGACGGAGTTCAGCGGCTATGCACACCAGCCGAGCGAGATGTCGGATTTCCCTATGACCAAGGCCTACTCGACACTGCAGGATTACAGCGGCTGTTCCAGGAATTTTCCTGGAACTCGTTCCTGATCGAATTAGAAGGCGGATCTCTGACGAATTACCGCAATTGGGTCGACCGCGGCCGTAAACCTCCACCGCATCGCCATTACTCAGCCTATATCACATGGGTCATTGAGAAAGCGGACGTAAAGAGAACTCTTGCCAACGTGACTGCAGTTAGCAGACGAAATGGTAAATGGGCCATCACACATGAAAAGAAAGGTATTGTTAAGACCAGCGTCGGTTTTGACGGCGTAGTTTTCACTGGATCCGGACCCGCTTTAAGCGGCTTCGATCGAGATAGTGATATTAGGATCATAAACGGCGTTGATTTCTGGACGTCTCCAGATCAATTTCTTAAAAAAGCGCAGCCCGGTGATGCTCCGATCGTTATCGCTGGCTCCGGCGGAACTTCGGCGGCGATTGCAGCGTGGATTGCCCGCAACAAGCGGGAAATTCCTGTCCTAATCATTGGAAATCAAGCTGCACTTTTTACACGGACCGAGAGCTTCTTCGAGAATGCATTGTTTTCTGACGATCAAGCCTGGGCCGCGCTCAATGTGGAGGAGCGCATCAGCGTGACAAAGCGCCTGACGCGCGGCGTGGTTTGGTCTTCTGTTTCAGACATTTTGTCATCCTCGGCGGACATAAGTTTCCGCCCTGGGCGAGTAAAATCGGTCTCGGCAACGCAGGCCATTCATGGGCAACCATCGGAGCTTTCAGTGGAAGTTTTAAACAATGCGGGCACGATCAATCTACCAGCCAGCTTTGTAATAGACGCAGCGGGCTTTGACGCCTGGTGGTTCCTAGGGTTGCTACCCGCCGATCTCAGGGAGGCGTTTCAGGGAGTTGACCCCAGTGAAACGCGGAAGCAGCGAGAGAAAACCGCCGAGGGCATCGCTGAGGATCTGTCGTTGCCCGGTAAATTTACGGGATTGCATGTGCCGATGTTGAGCGCGGCCCAAGGTCCTGGGTTTGCATCGTTGATGGTGCTCGGCTCAATGAGCGAGCGGATACTGGCTTCCTATGTCGCCTCATGACAGGAACTCGGCAACGGCATACATATGTCCGTGTAAAGGAGGGTCGCCATGGCTGAGCGAGATGTGAGGATGGTTCTTCGCACCGTCTACCTCCCACCGGAAGTGGACGAAAAACTTCGCGTTATGGCTTTCCGGCAGCGGATCACAAGAGACGAACTGATTCGCGTTGCTGTCGAGAAGATTCTCGGTGCACCGCGAGCAGACAGGCCTCGAAGAGCACGAAAAGCAGCGCCGGAGGCTAGAGGTGACGCCCCGACCACGTTGCCGACCGACCCTCCAGTTCGCACCGCCAAACAGAAAGCAGCGATTGAATCTGCTAGAGCAATTATGCGTTCTCGAAGCGTAAGCGAGCAGACGCGCGTCGCACCGTCAATCGTTGGAAAGTCTGGGGCGAAGGGAGCACCGTCGAAACCGAAGCGCAGATAGCGCTTCCCCCTAATTCCGCGACTTGGATGGCGAAACATAGAGTTGCTGAACGCAATCGCCTATCGAACCCCGGCCGACAGGTATGAATCCGGGCCAAAAAACTAGAAAGCTCAACGGTTCTTTGTCGAGAGCGGTCGCGGGCAAAATGCGTCGCTCCGTTAGGCGCGACTAACGCGCGGCCCGCAGTAGATCGGGCCGCGCATCAAATCAAGCAACCGCGTCCGCCAGGTCCTTGGCAACCTTGAACTTGACGATAGTCTTGGCCGGGACGTCGAGCATGGCGCCCGTCGAAGGATTTCGGGCCTGGCGCGCGTCACGCTTCACAGCCGCAAGCTTGCCGATACCACCGAGCGTAACTTCGCTGCCAGCGCTCAAGGATTTGGCTGCAACCGCCGCCAGCGACGCCAGGACCGCCGATAGATCGGCCTTCGTTTTTGCAGCCTCTTCGGAGATCGCGGCGATCAGTTCGTTCTTCGTCATGATCGACCGTCAGTTCGCCTTGGAAGCCTTGGCGCGCGTCACCGGCTTACGGCGCTGCTGGCCGAGGCCAATCTTCTTGGCGAGGTTCGAACGCGCTTCCGCGTATGCAGGGGCCACCATCGGATAATCGACCGGCAGGCCCCACTTGGCGCGGTAGTCCTCGGGAGACATGTTGTACTGCGTCCGAAGATGCCGCTTCAGGGATTTGAACTTCTTCCCATCCTCGAGGCACACCAGGAAGTCGGCCGTGATCGACTTTTTGACTGAAACGGCCGGCACCGGCTTATCTTCTGGGAGAGCGACAGGGGCATTGCCGAGCCCTGTGATGGCAGAATACGTCATTGCAATGAGGGTCGGTAAATCGGCTGCCGGGACACTGTTATTCGAAACATAGGCGGCGACAATATCGGCGACCAAGCCAATCAGGTTCTCGGTATTTTCGGCCATGAGCCAATCTTTCTTATCTCGTAGAACAGCCATCCCAATAGGCCCATGGCAGGAATCCCGAGTACGCTGGGCGAATCCGCACTTCAAGCGAATTCGGTCGACGATTGCCGTGTTGATCGGCCCAACTACCCGCTGAGATCGATCCTAGTGATAAATGGCCCCCCGAAACCGACCGCGAGATCGAAGACAAGATTGTCTTTACCGGATCGGTCAGAGGAAGAGACCTTCACTCTGGCAATTACGTTGTTGTTTCTGAACCGGATATTTGAACAGGAAATTGTACGCTCCGGAGCAAAAGAAGCGTCGAAGAAAGCGTCCTGCATCGGCTGAGGAAGTGGAAAAATTGATTGCTGTCGATGCAGCGCGTCGCGAACCAGAACGGTCACAAACGCTGCTCTTGCCCAGGAGCTGCCCCACAGCGCGACCCTTCCCAGATGGCTAGCAAACAAAGCCCAGACATTCGATCCATGCCGGAACCGTACGAGGTCTTGGCAACTCACCCACAGCTTGCCATCGCAAAGATCCAAAATCAGTTCGTCAACGTCAAAGAATTCAGACGCGCCAATGATCAATGAAGCTTCATCGATAAAATCTGGCAGCCGAAAATCTCGCGGCACCGGCCGCGCGGTCATGCGGGGGGTCCCAGTGATCGCCAGCTTGAATTGGGAACGGCCGTCCGTTATCGCGAGATCCGAGCGTTTTTCGTCGGCGATGGATTCCACGCGCCAGCCCAGCGCCACCATCAAGGTCTGGACGGTGCGCTCATACTCTTCGCCAAAGTTCGGTCCGGCAGCGCCGTGAAGCGATCTCAGGATCACAGCAGCTACGTTCGCAGGCACGTTGGCGCTTTCCTGCGTGAGTTCACGGAAGAGCGAGTTGCCCAAAGCTTCGGACCAAGGGCGCCGTCCATAGTGATTAACGAGCCGAACCCCCGCGACTGGATGACCTCGCACCTGTGCAATGCGGCTGTAAAGCTGCCCCCATGCACCGACCTCGGCGTCTCCGTTTTGGCTTTTGGCACAGAAGAACGCTGCGCCTCGCCACTGGGTCGCGAGCGCGTAGATAAATTTCCAGTTGTGCGCCGCGATAAGCAGCTCGTTTGTGAGTTGAGATATTTGTGAGCGGATGGACCCTACCCTTTGCCGAACCCGTCGAGGAATGACCAGAATCCCGACTAAATCATCCGACACGAGTGAGCCGAGATAATCCGTTTCGCTCTCGTCCACGACCGCGAAAATTATCATGCCGGGGATTTCGGGGGCGAAGCCTATCGTCTGGTTCACGTCGTAGACGTCGATGATGACGATTTTGGCCCCGCTAAATTTTCGGCACGCATCGGCAAATTGAAGCTCTTCTCCGCGTTTGAATACTTCGAAATCTCTAAAAATTGTCCGCCGATCACCTAGATCAAATAAATCATCCCTCGCGACGTATATAAGCGCACTCAAAACCTGAACTGGAAGCAAATCCTCCTGCACGAATGGATTTGGATCTACGACTGTGTTGGCGTCGCGCTTTACCTTTGTTACGCTGAGATGTGTGAAGAGCATTCCGCGCAGATCCTGGCCTCGCAGATCTGCGCCATCCATGACGGTTCCGATAAAAAGAGTCGCGGGATCCTCACCGGCGACCTGAGCGAGCTTGCGGAGATCTCCGGTATCGGCGTCAGCAATCTCCGCGATACCATCGAGCCAGTGGCGCCTGGATTTCATCAGATCGGCTCAGCAATCGTGGCGCTCACGGTGATCATCGCAAACGGGTCAGAAATATCCCCTGTCAGCAGGCCAGCTTGAGCAAGCCTGGTTCGGATGACAGCTTCAGCAGCCAGCTCCTTGTTTCTTCCGAATGGATCGCCAAGAGCTTTCCAGCCCGGCCGATCGATCTGGATATCCGTTATCAGCAGATCCTCGCGTCTGCACCGGAGCTCCACTCTGACGCTTGGGGCAAGGCTCGGCGAGCCCTTTGGCCGATCGTCGTTGACTTTGGCGCGCGGGGCCTTGTCCGCGCTCCACGGCTTGCCAGACAGTGCTTGTTCCGCAGATGGCTCGATGGTCCAGCAGTGGTTTCCTTCGGAATCCAGCTTGTGCCTTATCCGCATTGCCGTGGCATTCTCGGCGATTTTGATAAGGGTCTGGCTTTTTCCGCCTAAGGCGTAGAACGCCTTTGCAGCCAGCCGCCCTTTTACGAGATGTTGATCAGCTTTGAGGAGGGCGTTTGCGCCCACCTCTCGCTTCTCCTTCGAAGACACCGTTTTTTGGGTGCTCACCTTAACGGAACGGTTATCGCGGCTCACCGATGTCGGATCGATTGAAGCAGGCTCCCCGGGAGGGATGATCACGACCACCTCCGCGCGCCTCAGAGCCAATCGAAATCTGACGCCAGACCCCTCTTCGCCTCCTATCCGGCCGACATCGAAGGAAACATCGACGTGAAGAGCCGCGGCCTTGCGGGAGCTCGTAAAGCTCTCGTGCCAAGCTTCTAATGAAGCGACCTCTGCCAACGCTCGACGGCGATTATCCGAATTCAAAGTGCGAACTCCGTGGTGCCGCTGGTAGTCAGCCATATGCGCGGACTGCAACTCAGCAAAGCAAGCACCGAGTTGCAGAATCCAAGACCGCGCACCGCGATACATGCGACAGCGTCCTTTCGACCAGTCGCGGACAACAGATCCCTCGAAACTGTTCGATCTGCAGTTTGAGCTGCCTCGGGTGGATTGGCGATGATCAATTTGTATGCCGCAGAGGACGGGGCCGAGACCAGTTCCAGCGAGCTCGCCGCGGCCGTATGGATCGACCTTCTCAATCCGACGAGTGACGAGGTCCGGCAGGTGGAAGACCTGATACGACGCCTTCTTCCATCGCTTGCAGCACTGACTGTTGATTTCCACCGAGAAGTGGCCTTGGGTTTTCACTGAGAAGTGACCCGCCCAAATGGTGTTGTTTGTTCAGGTTGCGGTCAAGTTTTTGGCTTTCTCCCTGGCTGGCTTGTCGGGCTTTGCCGAGCTGTTCCTGAAGCGGAAGCTGTCGTTTCCGGTCTCGATGATGTGGCAGTGATGCGTGAGGCGATCGAGCAGGGCTGTGGTCATCTTGGCATCGCCGAAGACTGTGGCCCATTCCGAGAAGCTCAGATTGGTGGTGATGACGACGCTGGTGCGCTCGTAGAGCTTGCTCAGCAAGTGGAAGAGCAAGGCGCCGCCTGATGCACTGAAGGGCAGGTAGCCGAGCTCATCGAGGATGATGAGATCGGCGTAAGCGAGCCGGCTGGCGATCTGTCCTGCCTTGCCCTGAGCCTTTTCCTGTTCGAGAGCGTTGACGAGCTCGACGGTGGAGAAGAAGCGGACCGCTTGTGATGGTGCTCGATGGCCTGGACTCCGAGAGCCGTAGCGACATGGGCCTCGGCAGTGCCGGGCCCTCCCACCAGGACAACGTTGTGAGCGTCCTGGAGGAACTCGCAACGATGCAGTTGGCGCACGAGCGCCTCGTTGATTTCGCTGCTGGCGAAGTCGAAGCCGTTGAGGTCGCGATAGGCCGGGAAGCGCGCGGCCTTGAGTTGATAGGCCGTTGATCGGATCTCTCTCTCGGCCATCTCCGCCTTCAGGAGCTGCGACAGGATCGGCACAGCGGTCTCGAAGGCCGGTGCCCCCTGTTCAGTCAGGTCGCTGATGGCCTGGGCCATACCGTGCATCTTGAGGCTGCGCAGCATGATGACGATGGCCCCGCTCGCAGGATTATGACGCATGGCGCACCTCATCGGCCGGGCGCAGGGCGTCATAGCGTTCGACATTGGCGCACGGCTCGGAGGGCGGAAGGGGCTTCGACCGTTGACGCGATCATCGGTGCGCCGTCGATCAGCCGATGAAGCAGGTTGATGATGTGGGTCTTGGTCGGCACGCCAGCCTTCAGGGCCAGCTCGACCGCTGCCAGCACGACCTCCTCGTCATGCTGCAGGACCAGGGCCAGGATCTCGACCACCTCCCGGTCGCTACCTGGCGTTTTGAGTAGATGCTTTTGCAGCGATCGGAAGGCCGGCGGCATTTCGGCAAAGGGGGGACCGTTACGCAGGGCCCCGGGTTTGCGCTGGAGGACGGCCAGATAATGCCGCCAATCGTAGACCGTCCGGCTGAGACTATCATGCGAGCGGGCGAAGACCCGGAGATGTTCGCAGATGGCCTACCCCTCGGCGACGATGACGATCCGGTCGGGATAAACACGCAGGCTCACCGGGCGGTTCGCAAAGGACGCCGGCACGCTGTAACGATTGCGCTCCAGATGGACCAGGCAGGTCGGAGAGACGCGCTTGGCGTACTCGACGAAGCCATCGAAGGGGCGCGGCATCGCCATCAGGTGATCTCCTCGGCCCCATACGTCGGCGATTGAACCAGGTTGCGTGCCGTGCGTGGTCTGCGACCACAACTCCCGACATCGGGTCTCCAGCCAGTCGTTCAGTGCCTCCAGCGACGGGAAGTTCGGCAGGGGCTGCCAGAGACGATGTCGGGCATCCTGCACGTTCTTCTCGATCTGCCCCTTCTCCCAGCCCGAGGCCGGATTGCAGAACTCGGCCTCGAACAGGAAGTGGCTCACCATGGCCGAGAAGCGGATGTTGACCTGACGGTCCTTGCCGCGGCCGACCTTGTCGACGGCCGTCTTCATGTTGTCGTAGATGCCCCGCCGCGGCACGCCTCCCAGCACCCGGAAGGCGTGATTATGAGCATCGAACAGCATCTCATGGGTCTGGAGCAGGTAAGCCCGCAGGGTAGAGGCGCGGCTGTAGGACAGCTTCACATGGGCGACCTGGAGCTTGGTGCGCTCGCCGGCGATGATCGCCCAGTCCTCCGACCAGTCGAACTGGAATGCCTCGCCCGGCACAAAGGCCAGGGGGACAAAGGTGCCGCGACCGCTGGTCTGCTGCTCGCGCAGGCGGGCGGCCTTCCTGCCCCGGGCGAAGGCCGCAACCCGATTGTAGGAACCCTCATAACCGAGCAGGATCAGGTCGGCATGTAACTGGCGGACCGTGCGCTTGTGCTTGCGCGACTTGCCGCCTTCGATCCGCAGCATCGCCGAGAGCTTGGCAGCATAAGGATCGAGTTTGCTCGGCCGGTCCGGAACATGAAACCGAGGCTCGACGCTGTCCGAGCGCAGGTATTTGCGGACCGTGTTCCTCGAAAGCCCGGTGCGTCGGGAAATTCCCGGATCGAAAGATGATTCCGCCCATGCCAGCGGCGGATGACACTCAATAACTCCATGTCGATCACTCCGAGGTCCCCCGCGTATCCCGCGTGAGACGTGGTCAAAACATGGGTCAAGTCTCGATGGAAAAATCCCCGCCTAACGGGTCACATCTCGGCGGAAATCAACAACGAGGGTAGCCGCGCGGGCCCGGAACGGCCCGTCGCGGCAGTTTGACGTCATGCACTAAACCGCTCAATTACGCGCAGCTCACTTTATTGGATAAGCGTCGTGTATCCCGGGCGTACGGAAGATCGACTTGACCTAGCTGAGTTGTCGTTCCTGACAACGCCTTTGGCTTCTATCTCGACCATGGAACTTTCGCGCGGTTTGGTCCTGCGAAAGTCGAGCGCCGGCGCTTTCCTCCACGGCGGCCAATCGACCCTGGATCTGGGGAAAGATGCGAAGCCCGGGCTTCCGGAGCTGAGCAATGCGCGACGTCTCGCCGGCGTTCGCTTCCTGGGCTTCGAGGGCCGCGTCGGTTTCACGCTAAAGGCGCCCTTCGGACACGCTATCGACGGAGAGCAATTCGTCGAGGCACTCATCCGACCGACGAACGCCATACAAACGCGACTGCGGGCCGCGGCCGAACGCGTCACAGGTTCCCCTTGGCTGGATGCAGTTTACGGCGAGGTGCTCGTCATCCTCACGACGCTGGTCGGCGAGGGGCACCTAGACGCTCAGGACCTAGACCGCCTTCTGGTCGAACAAGGTCTCCGTGCCTCGCCCACCTACCGATACGCGTTCTATTACGCCAACGTGCACATCGCGATCGAGGACATGAGAACGGTATTGCTTCGCGCGATGAATCGCTTCTCGGCTGCAATTCAACTTCTCGGCCAAATCAACGCAGAACGCCCCACCTGGCACGAGCCTCTCATTTCGACCTGGGAGATCCGTCACTCGTCGCCTTCCACACAGGCGTTGTACGACGCGTACGTCGATTGCACGTTGGCCTGCAGCTCGACGCTCGATCTCCTGTTCAAGGTCCTCTTGCAAACCGCGGTCGAGCCACTCGGCAATCCCGCTTCGCCCGGCCGGGTCGACCTGCCGCTCCCGACCCGCGGAAGGGCGACGCAGGATCTCCCGAAGGCGATCCGGACCAAGGCGAACGATCTCGACGCGACAGTTGCACCCTATGCCCTATCTAACCTGGGAGACGGAGCTTTCTTCGGCCTGAAAGCCTGGAGAAATGAGCTGACGCACAATCTAGGACCCGTTGCATTCGACCTGCCCGTTTACGTGGGGAGCCGCGGCACTCCGGTGAACGGATTGGAGCTGCAGTATGCGCAGTTCATGGCTCCCGATTTGCGCAACACCGGCGAATTGGCGTCGCACGACTGGGTGCCGCGCTTGTACAAGCAACGCCGGGATGCTCTCGATCAGCTGCACGGCTGGCTTGAGGAAACCGTTTTGGCGGTGACGGACACGCTCAGTTGGATTGTGCGTCGGCTGGATCATCGCGCAGCGTCGCAGCGACCGCGAGCCCTGTAATGCCTAGCCGCCGACATGTGGGGACACACGAGCGCAGAGAAGTGCCGAACGTTGACGATTTCGGGTGAACCCAGCAACCCCATTGCCCTCCGGACCCGGCAGGCGATCAGGGCCAACACTGGGTCCGACACGGAAGCTCGCTTCTATTCGATCGACCATTTGTGATGGGCATGAAGTCGCGAGTGCCTGAATCGCCTTTCCGGTGACCCGCCCAGACGACTACGGAATTTCGTTTTTCCAGCAGCGGCGGATCAGCGCAACTTCTAGAGACCGAACGTACATGCCCTCTCCCCGGTGCCAATCTCGCGATAGCCTAGCAGAGCCTGCCGCGCGGGGCAGCAACGCTTCTCCGGTTCCCCTCAGCCGAATTTTCTGACTACCGGAGCGACAACTTCGATAGTGCAGCCGGTCTGGCGAGCAGAGAGCGTGACCGCACCACTGCCGCCCGAAGAGCTGCAGCTTCGCGAACCAGTTCTCATGGCGCTTTCCGGTCGGAGCATCGCACACTCCGTCAGCAGTTTGTTGTGGATCGGGCGACAGGCCCAGCGGTTAAATCGCCGGCCGCTCACATCTGCGCCCAAGGCACGGTTGTACACCTCTGAAACTTTGCAAAGATGGTCGGATCAAAACGCCGCGTTACACTGCGCGCTCTTGTGAGCAGTCGCATCGCGCAGCGAACCCAAGTTTATCGAGGATTTTAGGTGACAACGACCAACTCCGCGGCGCGAATCGATCGCCGCGTTCAGGTTACCATTGGGTCTTCCCAGACACCGGTCGGGGTTCATCGGGTCAGCAATCTGCGAGGCGAGAATTTTGTCGTGCTTTTGGGTGAGCCCGGGATGGGGAAGTCCGTCGTCCTCGGTCAAGAAGCGGAGTTGGAAGGCACCACGGTCGTCAAAGTTCGAGAATTGATCCACGGGCTCGGCGATGACGGCCATCCGACGCTGTTTCTAGACGCCCTCGACGAGTATCGGTCTGACGGGCATGCAGGCGATAAAGCCTACTTTCTCGCCAAAGCTATGATCGCGGCTGCCCCAACCCGTTGGCGAATTTCTTGCCGATCGGAAGATTGGCGAAAGGATGCGGATATCACGCCTATCCAGCGGACAGCCGGAGCGGGCGATATCGTCGTCGCGCAACTGCTGCCGCTCGACAATAACGAAGCTGTCGCGGTGCTCCGATCGCTGGGCGAGGAGGATGCCGACCAGTTCCTAGAGAAAGCCTTCTTGCTCGGCGCTAATGGCTTCACTGAGAGCCCGCTAAGCTTGAAATTGCTCCATGCCGCTGTCGCGCGCGCCGGCCGGTGGCCCAAGACCAGGTTCGAGTTGTTCGCTTCAGCCGTCCAAAACCTGTCGTTTGAGCCGAACAGCGATCTTAAATTCGGCCCGCGCCACTCCATAACAGACATCGTGGACGTGGCATCCGAGGCATCACTGCTGTTGCTCACTACGGGAGCCACGACCATTTGGCGGTCGGGAGGAGTGCCTCCTGCAGGGGCGGATTCCCGCGCTCATCTTCAAGCACAGGATGTTCGGGCGGACCACGGTCTAATGAGGGACACGCTCAACACCGCACTGTTTAGGGGCGAAGGCGAGGGCTTCGAACCAATACACCGAACAGTTGCTGAGTTCCTCGGCGGTAAGGCGCTAGCTGAGGCTGTGAACGCTGCTGGCGACCGGGCGGCTTTACCCTTATCCCGAGCAATTGCCCTGATCACCGGACATGATGCGGTCCCTCCAACCGAGCTGCGGGGCCTTTACGCCTGGTTTGCGGCTCATCTGGCGAACCTCAAGAACGAGGGCGCCGTGCAGCGCTTGATCGAAGCCGATGCGGGGACCGTGTTGGCTTACGGCGATGCGGCGGTATTTTCGACAGACACTCGTCGATCCATCTTATCGAAGCTAAATCGGAACGACCCACACTTCCGAAACTCCGACGCCGGCGTGACGGCCTTCGGCGGTTTGAGCGGCGAAGATCTCGCGGGCGATTTCAGAGCCATTCTCGCCGACCCTGCCGGCAGCGAGCATCTCGCGCTAACCGTTTTCGACGCACTCGCGAGCGGCACCCCGGTAATGTCGTTGCGGCCGCTCCTTCGCGAGATCGCACTCGATCCGAACCGGGTTGAATGGCACCGCAGACGCGCGGCGGAGGCGTGGCTAAATGGCGCTCAAGATCGCGCTGCAAGCTTGCGACAACTTTTCGATGACCTCGCTCCCGAACCGGCTTCACCTGCTCGCGAAAGCCTTCGATGCGACATTGCCGTTTCCCTGCCGCGAGCCATGCTGACGTCAGCTGACATTCGCTCTCTTCTGGGCGATTTCGACCGTTGTTCCTCCGATGACACGATCCTTCGGCTTTTCCAGTTCAAGCGCACACTGCTCACCGAGCCGGACCCAACACTCTTCGACATTTCATCAGCCACTTGGCGGCCGTCAGTTTCAGACCGGCGACGTACCGAGGAAGTAGACGATCTGATCGATGATATTTTGGCGTCAACCATTCGAAAAACCTCAGGACTTTCTGGGGCGAAGATTTGGCAATGGATCGAGAATTCCCGCTCTGACCCATCATCCGATCCAGGAAACGAAACCATCGTGGCGCTGTCGGAGTGGCTCGACTTGGACCCCGCTCACGAGGTCGATCTCTTCAGCGCCATTCTGGACGGTGATGAACCCACGAAGAGCCCGCGACGTGCCGGTTTCGAATACACCTCCGCTACCCGTCGCCGACCGAGCGAAGCGATCATTCGCAGTGTTCTTGATAAGGCGTCTGCCTCGCCGGACCATAAAACTCGGAAGCGGTTGCTGGAGCTTGCTGTCGACCTGGTGAACGGCTCAGGGCCAATTGAGAGCGTCTTTCTGGATACCTACCGCCAGATCGCCTCTCTACCGAACAGCAAAAAGCTGTTGGCGAGCCTCACGACGGTACCAGTTCGTCCGTACAGGACAGCGGCCCACAAGAAATCTCTGGAGCGGAGAGAGCGGCGAAGCAATGCTGTCGCTCAAAACGTGTCGCGTCTGACGCCCCATATCGGATCGTTGAGCTCCGGCGGCTTCGTCCAACACCTTGATTGGGCAGCCCAGCTGTATTTCCGGTCGCACAGCAAAGAAGGCGAACCTTCCGGCCTGGAACTCGTGGCTTCGCATTGCGATCGCGCGATTGCGGATGCGATCGCGCAGGGGTGGGAGAGTATCGCTTGCGGCAGTTTGGAGGTGTCGGCAGCGGAGATCGGCGCGACGTACGCGCAGGGTAATCGATGCTGTGTCGAATACCCTGCAATCGCAGGGCTTGATCGCCTGTTGAACCAGGGTCGGTGCCCCGATCCCGCAACGATGCCGATCGAACTCGCCATCGCGGTTCTGAACTCGGGAGGGGTCGCGATAGATTCCGACCGCCACGGGGAGCTTGAGCAGTGGGCGCTGAAGCGCCTCGAACTCGGCGGCGATAATGGCTCGAAAGCTCTCCTGGACTACTGGACAGGGGCACTCGACGCGGGTGCGAAGGATTTGTCGTCGATGTGGCGCATGCCTGCCCGGGCTGGACAAGAAACTGTGGTCGCTGGCGCTCTCATGAAGCTTCTGGCTGATCGCAAAGTGCTGCCCCTCCAGGCGTTGAGAGCAACGCTTCATGCCGCCACCAGCCAGTTAGAGGCGTCTCAGCTCGCGGAATTGGCTGACGCGGCGCTGGCGGATCCATACCTTACAGGGCGCCCTCGTCTTCTCTGGAGCTTTGTGGCCTTTAACCTCGACCCCGCGGGCCAGGCTGAGCGATTTATCTCCGAGCACAGCGCGTCCCAGATATCGATGTTGTTCGACGAAGGATTGAACGAGGGCTTCGTAGACGTGGCGGCATTGCCCGACCATGCCAAGGCGATCCGCAATGCTGTTATTGTGCGGATATTGGGCCCCGGCGGCATACCTACCGTCCGTGTGATCAAGAAGCGATCGCTTGCAAAAAAGACCATAGGATCTCGCGTACTAATCGCGATTAACATGCTCGCACAGAATGTAAGTGAAACGGCCGGCCGCCTTTTGAAGGAGCTTATTGCTCGGCCGGACCTGCGTGTGTGGCACGCCGAGCTACGCCACGCTGACGCGCAACATTCTCGTTTGCGCAGGGATCACGAGTTTCGGCACCCAACTTCGATAGCGGTGAAAGCAGCGCTAGCAGGAGGCCCGCCCGTCAACGCGGCCGATCTCCGCGCCGTTGTCCTCGAGGAACTTCTCCAACTCCGCCGTGAATTGCGTTCCAGCGATACGTCGCCATGGAGGAACTGCTGGAACCGAAACTCCCAGGGGCATGCTACAACGCCGCTTAACGAGAACGACTGTCGAAATTATTTGCTCGATCGCCTCCGCGATCGACTGGAAAGATACAAAATCGCTGCGTCCGCGCCCGAGGCCCAGAGGGCAGACGATACGCGGGCTGACGTCCTTTTCGTATCTCAAGCAGGGCGGAATCTACCGCTAGAAGCGAAGCGGCATTACCATCGGAAAATTTGGACTGCCGCGTCGACGCAGCTCCAGGGCTATGCCGCCGACGATGGCGCGGACGGCTTCGGCGTCTATCTCGTATTTTGGTTCGGAAGCGAGGTGGAGCAAGCCCCTCCCCGCCCCGATGGAATGCCGGGGCCGACTTCAGCAGAAGAACTGGAGGGGATGCTAATCGCCGACCTCCCCTCAACCTTGAAAGACCGTACCGATGTGGTCGTGCTTGACGTCGCCAAACGGCCGTCGGCCGCGACGGCCCCCTCCTCAAAGAGAACCAAAAAGGCGACGTCGACCAACTTGAAAGACGTTGGTGAATCCTAGATCGAATGAGACCACCACTTTGCATAAAGCCCTCGGCTTTTGCGGCACCGAGGACTTTATGGCTGAGCAAGACGTGGGGTGTCCTTAGGCAGCTATACAAACATCTGCTCGATCTAACTCTTCGTCAACGACCATTCGCATCGAGCGAAATATAAATGTAGCGTCACTTGGCCATGCCCTTCTCTCGAATTACCGACGCTGTTGATATGGCTCGCGCTCAAGCTGCTTTCGATATCGCTTGGGGCAAGGTTGGACCGGCGGTCAGTAAAGCCGACCTCGATGAGGCGCGCACGCAACTGGCGCTCATTGTGGCAAGCCTGGTCCACGTCGCTATCGACGAGGAAGAGCTGGCCCAGCGTACAGTGGACCGGTTTAACAAGAAACCCGCCGAAAGCCGATCTGACCGGAAAGCTCTCCGACACAATCGGACTGCAAAGTAAGTGTTCTCGTCGGAAGTAAGAAGAGTGCGCGCCCCTCACTAAGGATCAATTGCGCATCAAAGAGGGAAAGTGGATCACCGCTGCGGACGAATGCCTCGCATGATCGATCATTGCCCATTTATGCCATAACCCCTGCAGTTATCGCAAATACACCCAAATGGAGGACGTTTTGGGTCTGAGGTTCTGGCCTGCTCTACCAGCGGCGCCAGGAACAGAGTTTATGAAGGCGGGCCAGACACTTTCGCTCGCTGCTAGGCGAGCGAAGGCACGACGCGCGCGGGACCTTGAAAAGCAGGAGAAGGCAAAGGAAACGAAGCGGGATCGACCTACGCTAGTTTTCGATCAAGACCGCGATCCGAACCCGCGAGAATAAGCCGGTGCCGAGAAGTCGCGTCTGTTGCCAATCCCAGGCGACGCTTGCCTAAGATCTGGCTGCGCTGAGCTCGGCCGTGAGCCTCTCGACATCTCGCCGTAAGTACGAAATCTCCAGCTCAAGCTTGTCGGCCGCTGCCAACGCCTCGTCGCGGATCTCTCGCTCGATCGCGATCCCAGCGACTGCATTCTGGCGCTCGATCACGAGTTGCTTGCTCGCAACTTGCATTGCCGCTTCCCACATGTCGGATGCTGTCTGAGCGACCGTCGTCTGGAGAAAGGCTGGCAACCCTGCAAGCTCAATCCCTGGCTGGTATATGCGGGTCGCCTTCCAGGTTGCCAGATGCGGACCTATGTCGCGATACGATCCCCCATAGGTCAATTCCCGCCGTACGGTCCGGATAGAGACGATCTCGCCCTTGGCCCGCAAAGTGTCGGCCACCATCCAGACTTCGGCTTTCGTAGGCATTGTCTCTCCGCAGGCTGCCGAATGCTAAGCGGGAAGCAATGAACGCCTCGTCAATGACCGACACTGGGACCGCACTCGCCGTAGCGTGCTTGAATTTGGTGGAATGTAAGCAGGAGATACGACGCATGCGAGGCAAGCCGATCGAGCTGGTTACCCTTGAGGACATCGATCAACTCATCTCCGATAAGGTGGCAGAGGGGCGACGCATCGAATTCAAATCGGATATTCCGGTCAGTGCGGAGGAGCAGCGTGTCCACGCGAAGGGAAACCCCGGGGAAAGAGCGCTCGATCGATCTTGGGTTCAGGGGAAGAAGTTCTCGAAATTCGGCCGCGATGCTCTTCTGGAAGAGATCGTCGCCTTCGCGAATGCAGAAGGGGGAACCCTCATTCTAGGGATGGAGGAAACGTCCGACCAACCCGCCCGTGCCAGTCATATAAATCGCTTGCCGGACGTCGCGGGCCTTGAGCGACGGCTTCGTGATGTGATCGTCGACTGCATCGAGCCCCGCCTCCCCTACTTTGCCGTTCGTGCGCTCCCCATCGCCAAAGACGGATCCGGAATTGTGCTGATCGAAACGGGGGCATCGGCACTCAGTCCCCACTGGGTATCGTGGTCCCGAAAGCCGACAATTCGACGCGAGGACCGCTGTGATACGCTCACGATGTCGGAGGTTCACGAAATGGTACTGAGGCACTCGCGGCGCATCGATGCGATGACGAGCCTTCTCGTTGCCGAACGCGTCTCCTTCTTCAAAGCGTTTCGAGACAACGTACGGAGAAGGAAACCCTCGAATTACATGGGTGACACCGCCCAAATGATCAAAAAATGGCTCGACGAAACCGGCCAGTCAGCGTTAGGCGCGCAAGTCGTGGTGGTTCCGCATTTCGGCCTTGGGATGCCGCGCTTGGAAAGATTGGCGGGTTTGGTTCCCCCGGCCGACGCGATCACAGTTGAGGGCCCAGCGGGTCCATTCAAGACCCAGTTTCTCGCGCCGTACGAATACGCCTCTAGCAACCCGGGCAAGATACTGGGTGGTGTCAGGGCCGATCAGACGGGCGGCTTCGACAAGTCGGTTCGCGCAATGCGTGACGGCACTGTCGCCGTTTCGTTCAAGCCGGTGCAGCTGGAATGGCGATGGGCTTGTTCGATCAGCTCCGTAGGAAAGCTAGCTACCCATCCACCCCAGCTGAGGTAGCGATAGACATTGTCACCCGCGGCCATGTGGGGGTCGGCGGGATCTCGCATGTCGGTCACCAAGGATCGTTCGGGCGGCTGGACGAAGACGTGCAATTCCCCACCTACACGCTCGGAGAAACGCAGGACATTTCCGACATTCTGCAGGAGGTCGGAGCCGACCTGATGAATGCTGGCGGAATGCCGAGTTCGCATCTTCCGCCCGTGTGGTGGGACGATGGGTCGGGCTCCTGATCCGCCGTCCAGGTTATGCCGGACGCGAACGGCTCACACTCCGGTGACAAGGCCAGCGCCCCGATTAACCAGCCAACCGCCAAACGTTAGGAATTTGGTAACGATTCTGCAGATATGGTGCTCTTCAGAAACGCACTAGCGCTTATGGGAGAGTTGCCGAGCAAACCAGGTTATGGCTCCAGCCGCCGCCATCTCCTTCGGCCAACCCGCCTGGGTCGCACGGAGGAGAACGGCCCGAAGCGACACATCAAGGGCACGAGCAGCATCCAGCATGCCCTCGTCATCCGAGCCCCAGTCCAATTTCGCAGGCGGGTCGATCCTCTGGCGCAACATTCCCCCGATCGCTTGCGCGATATGGTCGGGTGGGCCGCTCCTGGCCCAATTCTGGACCGTGCGGACGGGCAACTTCTGCTCACGCGCAAAGCTGGTTTGCGTGTGACCCAGCGCCGTCAAGGCCTCTTTGAAGGCAGCTCCGTCCATCTGCTTCCTGTTGCGTCAAGCAGTGGTGTGAATCAGCCGGCCAATCCTTGAGACCACGATCACCACTTCGCTCGACAGTGCAAGCAGCCGAGTTAACGCGGCGTTGAGCTCAATCCTTGCTCAGCGGCCAACGATTCATGATCCAGTCATGGATTGCACCATTCTGGTGTAGCTCAATCCTTTTAAAGCCGCCTTCGGTCGAGCCACGCTCCCGCTGCGGACAATCCTTCTTCCAAACCCGCTGGAGACCAGGAATGACGTTCGAGGACCCGCAGTCGCGCGCCGACGCTTTGGAGAGGATTCGCCTCCTCCAAGCCCTGACCGATGACCTCACCGATATCGTCGCCGGAACGCGCCCAACGTCGCAAGACCTCCGGGAGGCGGTCGTGATGCGCAACTTCGTGATCGGCCAGCACCAGGTGCCCAACCTCATCGGCCTCGCAGACGGCCATCCCCGCCTCGGCACGAGACTGATCACGACCTCGCAGCTCTTCTTCGTCGACCCCAACCGAAAATGGGCTCGGACCTTCTCGCGCTTTTACAGGCTGGAACATGGATCCGAGACAGCGGATCTCTGGCATCGAGGACTGGCGTCATGAAATTGCAGCCAACAAAGGCCGGCGGCTGCTTTGCCCTGCCGAATTACGGAAGCTTGGAACTCATCATCCATATCGAAGCCGACCCCAGAGCTCTTTCGTGCGCCCCGTTCGATTTCCATACAATCCTGCCGGCACGTAAAGCCGATGCCTTCCGTCACATGTCAGCCTATCTGCTGCGTCACGAGGCCGGGGTCTTTGTCATCGCCGTCAAGAACCACGATTTCGCCAGCACCCGACACCTCCGCGATGCCTGGTGCGAGGCCGATCGCATCCTCGCAGGCCGCAACATCTGGCTGTTCTCGACCACAAGTGAAGCTCTCCAGGCTGAACCACACTGGTCAAATGCACAGCAAGTTGCACGCTGCGCCAGATCGGAAGTCCACCCGCACGATGAAGCCCGCGTCATCGACTTCCTCGAGGGAGCAGGTCAGGCACCGCTGATCGAGTGCGCCCGACGCTGCGAAGCAAGCTCAGATAGCTGCGACGCTGCCCTTAAGCTCGTCTCAAACGGCACGTTGCACTTCGATGCGTCGACGCCCCTCACACTCAATAGCCCCGTGCGCCTGGGATCATTCTCCCCCTGCGCCCCGATCGCCTGGTTGAGCTCCAACGACGCGCAAACCGCCTCCGGCGCAATACGCGAACAATGGTAGCAGAGAGCCGGTAGCGCTACCCGCTACCCGGCCAAACAGAGTCGACGATTTCGCCTTGGGATCGTTCTCGACCATCGTCTTAGACACCTTCAAGGCGCCCTCGCCCCTGCCTTCAGGCCATCACAGTCGTGTCGCTCGCAAAGGCCATATGATGACCACCGACGCCCAGCTCCCCGACGAGCTTCTCATCGAAGACGACAAGGAGATCGCCGTCCGCGCCAGCGCGCACCTGCCGTTGTTGATGCTGGACGACGCGATGCCACGGATGCTGATCAAGGACGTTCACCGTCGGCGCAGTTTCATCGCCATCATCGAACCGCCCTCACGCGATTGGTTCGACATGATCCACCAGGCAGCCCGGGTGCGCCTCCGTCCGGCCAACTTCATCGCCGTCGAGAAGAAGTCAGGCGATACCAACAATGCCTTCCAGGACAGCTCGCTGCGCGCCGCCATGGAAGTTGGGCAATCCTTCGTTCTGATTGTGATGGACGCCGAGGCCCAGGCATCTCCCTCGGTACTCGCTTGCGCCGATTACCGGTTCAAGATCCCCCATCCGGCTAACTCCCAGATCGCCGCTACCCTTCGCGCCGTCTACGGCAATGTTCGCATCGGAAAACTCCCGACAGCCATCGGCGCGACCGCCCCTGCTAGCGCCCTTCTCGCCGCCATCAGGCCCTCGGAATTCGCCGGCCGCGCTGTCGCACGCTTATATGCGCTCGACCAGCGCCTCTCCAGTTCTCCCAGCCTTGCGGATGGACCATCTCTGTCGGATCTGGCCGGCTACGGCGCGGCCAAGGAATGGGGCCTTACACTGGCTCGCGACATCCAGGCCTATCGCGCGGGTGAATTGGGCTGGGCGGAACTCAGCAGCGCCGCGCTGCTGCATGGCGAACCCGGGACCGGCAAGACGCTCTTCGCCTCTGCGCTTGCGCGACAGTGCAAGATACCGATCGTCTCCACCTCAGTCGGGAAACTGTTCGCGACAACCGACGGATATCTCAACTCCGTCGTAAAGGCTCTCGATCAGGCGTTCAGCGAGGCTCGGGCAAAAGCGCCCTGCGTGCTCTTCCTCGACGAGATCGACGCCCTCCCCAGCCGCACCGCGCACCGTGGCGACCATAACGATGGCTACTTTCACGTGGTCGTCACGCGCTTTCTGAAACTGCTCGATGACGAGCGCAAAGGCGTCATCATCGTCGCAGCGACAAACCTCTATAGCCGCCTTGATCCCGCAATCACGCGACCGGGCCGCATCGAGCTGCATTTCGAGATTACGCCGCCCTCTGTCAGCGAGCTCGTTGGTGTCTTCCATCACTATATCGGCGACCGCCTCTCAGCCGCGCAGCTTGCATCGCTGGCGGATCTGGCATGTGGCGCAACCGGCGCAGATGTCGCTTTCCGAACCAAAAGTGCCGTCGCTGAAGCGCGCCGCGCCGGACGCGAACTGACTTTCGATGACGTTGCTACCCAGTTCCTCGGCGAAGGTGATGATGATGAGACCCTCCGCCGTATAGCCACCCATGAGGCAGGCCACGCGGTTGTGGCCATGGCGCTCGGGCGCCGCGTCGAGCATGCCTCAACTGTCTCAGTCGGCAAACGCGGCGGCGGCGTTCTGGCCGAAGCGATCGGCAACATCGGGACCCGCGCGCGCATCGAGGAACAGGTTGCCATTCTCTTGGCCGGGCGCGCGGCTGAA
Source organism: Allobosea sp. ASV33 (assembly GCF_016428755.1). GTDB lineage: Bacteria > Pseudomonadota > Alphaproteobacteria > Rhizobiales > Beijerinckiaceae > Allobosea. The sequence continues at coordinate 82,814 of NZ_JAELTI010000003.1, read as the reverse complement.
GCGCTGTTGCTGGGCGAAAGCTCGTCTGGAGCCTGCGCCGACCTCGAGGCTGCTACCAACCTGGTGTGCTCTATACACGCATCGCTCGGATTGGGCGCTGCCATCACCCAGCGCGCTCCTATCGAGGACGCCAGGCATGCCCTCATCGACCGCAGTTTCCGTGAGGTTGTGGAAGCTGAACTGCGAGTATTGGACGCCCGCTGCCGCGATATCTTGTCCACCCACCTGACCCGACTTCAAGCGATCGCTGACTCCCTGAGCGAGCGTCGCGCCATATCCGGGGATGAATTGCGGAAGCTCTTCAATGACACCTGAAGAGCTTGCTGCACTGACCCGCGCGGTCGCGAAGCTCTTTGAACGCTGGCAGGTCAGCGACGAGACGGGCGCGAGGATCCTCGCGATCGATCTGCGCCGCTATCGCACCTGGAAGCGCGGTGACATGTCCAGGGTCGACGACGACCTCATCCTGCGCCTCGTGGTGCTGCTGAACATCCATGTTCAACTACGGTCGATGTTCATTGGCATCGGGCGTGGATATGCCTGGATGCGCCGGCCGAATGACGCTTTCGGCCAGAGCCCGATCGACCTGATCGCAAGCGGCGAATTGAGTGCGCTCGCCCGTCTCCAGGCCTATCTCGCCGCGGAAACGGAAGCCCCTCTTTAAGCTGGCGCCTGACCGTTCGACCGATCCCACACATTCTGACGTCGGCGCCGCCGGGAGACGCGCGCCCCCCCCCAAAACGCGAGGACTCCTGATGCATTCACGCGATAGCGGGCGGCCATCCCGACACATCTACGTTGGGGGACAAATACACGTTGACCCAATTCAGGGCTCGATAAGCCAACGCGCTTCGAGCCAGGAACCTTCGCCTCCGAAAACGGCGCGCGAGGCCCTTGTAATCGCTCTCGCCCGCATCGCCGCAGAGAAACTCTTCGACGACCTCGTCCGCGACCGGCGGACAACGACGCGAGATGGACTCCTCGATTAATACCGTGTAACATTTAGGGATAACATTTGCGAGCGAGTGACATGAACCTTACTGATGCACCTGAGCGCATCAATGAGTGGCTCGCCCAAGCGGCGTTGCCGCGATCTGAGGAGCTACTAGAGAAAATTCGGAGATACAGCATATTCGGGTTGCGCGGTGCGAAGGATCGCCCGGAACGTCCGAGAGGCCATCGGAAGATTGCAATTTATACGCGGTTTTCGACCGACAGTCAGAAGGCAACCAGCACCGTTCGGCAGGTCGGAAGATGCGAAAAATATGCGCTGACACTGCGTGAAGGAGAGATCAGCTGTTTCTCCGATGAAGCGCGGTCCGGCGCGAACATGGAGAGGCCTAAACTTCAGGAGCTCCTGAGCAGGCTTGATGAGTTTCAGATTGTTATCGTCGAGAATTTCGACCGCTGGTCGCGCGAAGTTTTTGAAGCCATTCCTATGGCTCAGCTTCTGGAGCAGCGCGGTATCGAGTTTCATTGCGCCAAACGGCGCGCGCGTCTGACCAAACAGGATATCGTCTACGCCGCTATGCAGGCGGAGGAAGATACCCGGCGCCGCACAGAGCTCCTCATGGCAGGTTTGGACCAGCTCGTTGAAGGGGGCGGATTGCCTTGGGGTTATAGCTATGGCTACAAGCAGACCATTAAGCCTGGCTTTCCCGAGATCGACGACAGCACCAGACCCATTGTTCTGGAGATATTCGAACGGGTCGCCGCGGGAGCCTCCTTCGAGTCGATTGCGCTATCGCTGACCCGTCGATCCGTTCAGGCTCCGGGTGGGGGGAAAATTTGGTACGGCTCGGCCGTCAAATCGATTGTGAGAAATGCGATTTACGTCGGTTTTATCACGTTTCGTCGCAAGAAAAAGATCGAGATAGACGGCAAAATTGAATATATACGCGGCGACGAAATTCAAGAAAATCAAAACGAACGTTATCGCATCGTCAGCGACGAATTATTCGCAACAGCAAACGATATGAATCCGTATTTGAATGTGGAGGGCCGAAAATCAAAGCCCTTCGTCACTGAGCGGATTGTCAAATCTGTTACCTGTGATTGCCCGGGCGTGGACAATAACAAATTGATCTGGGGTAGAGGTGGGTTACTAAAATGCGTGGAGCGTCACTATAAGAGCGATTGCCATAAGTCCATCCCACGCATACCTGATTTCGGCTCGATCATTCTCAGAGCTGTTTACGAGCATGTATTCGGTAACGATGAGCCCGAAACCTTTGCGTCCGCTTGCCGTGCGCGCTTGGTGGAGCTGGCTGCCGAGAATGATGAGCGTCGCACGCAGCTGATCGCGCAGCACAAAGAAAAAGACGACGCTGCGAACAGGGCCTTTGAGGCGGGCGTCATCAATGGCTGGAGCGGACCACGCGTCGAAGACAATCGACGGCGCATGGAAGCTGACGTCGCATCGCTTTGGTCCATGATTACAGCGCTTCCGGATATGAGCCGCATCAAGATGGATGAGGTCGAGCTCAAGACGTTTCAGGAGACGCTGAGGGAGTTCGAGCAGCGTTTGCCCTTCAAGCCGACGCAGCAGAGCGATTATCTCTTCCTCGAGGCGTTTCAGCGCCTGGTTCCGAAAGTGCAGATTTGCCGCGAAGGACATCGCGAGGGTGCCGCGACCATCCGGATCTGGATTGCCTGCGACGCGATGCTCCTTGCCTCCGATGACCAAGAAACCACGCCGAACGCTATTGTCGATGTTCCGTTCATCCTTTTCGAGAAGACGCTTTGGACCCCTGCTCGATGCGAAAAGGTGAGCGAGTTGGCGCGATCGGGCATCTACGCTTTGACGGATGAGCAGTGGGACCTCATCAAGGATCGTATTGCGTTTGCGCCAAACCATCAGGGTAAAATCCCGCTACGGACGCTCGCAGATGCCTGTGTCTTTCGCCTGAGGACAGGCGTCCCAACCCAGCGCGTTCCGACTTACTTCGCCCCCCAGTTATCGCTCAATTCCGCGGTGATCAGCTTTGAATATTCCGGCCGGCTGGACATCATGGTCGATATACTCGGGGCGCACGATCCAGGCTGGCTCGAAGGCCTCAAGCTCGAACTCGTTGCCACCGGCAAGCGCGGCAAGCGGTCTCTTGCGCGAGTGCACGAAGCCCATCTCCTGGCGGCGAGTGGTGCGAGCAAGCTGACCGATGCGCAGTGGCAGGCTGTCGTGCCAGCGATCAAGTCGATCGAAAACAGGATCGGGGGTCGCGCGTCCAAAATGAACGAAACCAGAGGTACCTTCGACACGATCTTTATCAAACTGAGGACAGGCTGCACGTGGAACCACCTGCCGCCCCCGCTTGGAACTCATGATGAGATTATCCGCAACGTTACGCGGGTGATCTCGTCGGGACGCTGGGATGCAGCCGTCAAGGTATGGGCGAAAGAACACCCGGAGGTCCTGGAAGGCGTCGACATATCCGAGATAAATGATCGGAAGCGTTGGGCCAGCTTAGACCGACAGCGCGATCGTGTCCCGGTTTTCCCCGATGATGTCTGGCGCTCCGTCAGCTGGGCCGAAGCGGTTCCAGAACACATGTTCAAGCCGCTCACCGACGAAGAGTGGATCCTTGCGAGCTCTGTTATCGAGAGAGTCGCTCACCGCTTGAAGCTGCGGCGCCGCGCTGTTTGGGGTCGCGGCACGCTCAACGCGATCTTCTACAAATTGTCGACCCAAGTCTCCTGGGCGAGGATCCCCTCAAGCGCAACAGCGCCTAAGACGAACTGTCGGTACTTCAATCGCTTGATCGCATGCGGAATATGGCAGGAACTTATCACGACGTTTCGAACCGATATGCCCGAAACGCTAAGCCGATTTGGCTATCGGATGCCGTCAGTCAACTAAGCGATAAGCTCGCCCTCCAGATGATAGCCAGGATGCTGCCAACAAAGCCCTCCTGCTCGGATTGATAGGTGGAGTGGTGAATGACTGGCACGCCCCCTAACAGTGACAGGTAGCCCATCACCGGCCCGCTAAGCAGGGTCGGCGACACGAGGACCACGTCGTTCGGCTGCAGATCAGCCGCCGGTGAGAACTCCTCCGTGATCCTCAATGCGAATAAATTCGTGTTGTCGAGTTCCTTCGGCATGAACGAAGCCGGGAAGGTCAAACGACCCTGAACAATCGGACCTCGACCTGGGATATCCGACAGATAGGGGACAAGAACGCTCGCTTGGATACGACCCCTTGCCGGGCGCTTCGACAAAGGACGCCCATAGTCCGCCAGGGCCGGCCCCTGTGTTGCCGGAACTTCGCTCGTCGGCTCTCTGCCATCGGCCAGGCCCGATGGCACACTCCCATCCAGGAGCCATTGCGCGCTCACCTCGAAGGCTTGCCCATACCGCTCTGCGGTTTCTGGTGTCAGGCGGTTCTTGCCGCTCTCGTGACCCGCGTAGGTCGAGTTATTCCAGCCGAAGAATGCTGCTGCGCGGCCAGCGTTCCTGAAGCCCCTGGCAGCCCGCGCAGCAACGAGCCGTCGCCATTGCGGCACGTATGGACGGCCGCTTGCGAGCTGAGCCAGGCGCTCCGTGATCTCTGCGACCGGCGCCTCCCCAATCACACGAACTCGATCCAGCTGCCGCTCGTCCGCCGGGTAAAGCCCCTGCCCTAGCCACTCTGCAGGCACGTCGAATGCCTCGGCGTATTTTTTTATTTGCTCAATGGACCAAGCGCGACTTCCCGCTTCATGGGCGATATACACGGGCGCCGACCAGCCGAAAGCCGAAGCTGCGGCGCCCGCCGAAACGAAGCCCCTCGCGATGCGCGAGCGCCTTAGCCGGTTACCCGCCTTGGGATCCCCGTAAAAGTCGCGCATGGCGTCTCCTCAGCTCAAGGGACAACAACAATCTCGTCCAGAACATAATACATGAGAAAAAATCATCAATTCTCAATTGGGCGTTTCGACTCACTGTGTTGCGCCACGAATTTATCGCGCATCATCCGCGCAAGACACCGCCAGACGGGCGCTATCTGCTTCATCTTTCACCGATGATTTGAAATTGAGGGCGTGGGGCCGACTGTTATCGACCGATAACAGTCCAAAAACGGCGGTCTGAGGAAAAAATACAGAGAACATGAAGCAGATGCCTAAGCCATTGAAGTCAATTCAATTATCGCTCTGAATTGATCAAACCAGCCTGCGCAGAGGCGGCTCGTATTGGCGGTCACCGCGAGCGACGCCCGGGCTGAGATGCTTTTCGAGCGCGGGGTGGGCGTGATTTTTGCCGTCGCACGGAGCTGGGAAATGGACCCCCGCGAGCCGCTGCAGTGCCGTAAGCGATGCAGTACCGCCGAATGCACCCAAGCAAGCCGACGCAAATGGCTCGGCCCGGCGCGAGAACCAATTCATTACTTTTTATCATCAAGTGCCGGCGGTTGGCACGATCCCCTCCCGCGCTTAAGAATCGCGTAGTCCGCCCAGAGCAGGCGTGCTGCGACTCCACGCATGGCCTCCAACTCTCCGCCATCACCTTGAGCTCAGCTGCACTCGGGCGAGCCGCAAGACCGAACGCATTTCGAGCCGCCTCTTGGATGGCGAGGTCGCCGGGTGCGAAGCGCAGAGAGACTGCTACGGCTTAGGCTGTCGCATCGGCATTAGATTTTAAGCGCTTGGTCTCTTGCTCGGTCTAGCCAAAAGCGCACTTTCGAGATGGGTAGATAGGTGACAGTGCGACCCACGATCTGTACGTGCCCCAGCGGGCGGCGCCGACGGTACCTCGACCGCGCCGCCGGCAGTGCACCGGAACCGCATGTTCGGCGCCCGCGGCGAGGTCGATCCAATCCGCTTCCTGCTCGGGGCGGCCTCCGTCTGGGGCGGCAACCCGGAGAAGGATGCGACCTATCTCAACGTCTTCCCGCAGCAGAACGACGGCAAGACCGTCTACCGGCTGCTGGTGCCGGGCAACGTACCGGTCGACAGCTTCTGGTCGGTCAGCATCTACATTGGCGCCGGCTATTTCGCGCCGAACAGGCTGAACGCCTATTCGATCAACGACATCACCGCGAGGAAGGCCGCCGACGGCTCGGTCGCCATCCAGTTCGGAGGCTGCGACGGCGAGGTACCCAACTGCCTGCCGATCACCAAGGGCTGGAACTATCTGGTCAGGCGCTATCGGCCAAAGGCCGAGATCCTGAACGGGAGCTGGAAGTTCCCGGTGGCTACCGTGAAGTAACGAGTTTCTCGTTAGACGCACTCAATAATGGCAGCCGTGCGAAGAACTCAGCAGTCTCCCATCCCAGAAAATTCCGGCCGCGTCGCGTCAGGCGCGGGTCACCGAAATCACGCTCAGCGGAAAATCGGAATTAGCGCCCATTTCAAAGGTGATTTCGATTCCGCCGTAGGAAATGCTGATCGGCATGACGGCGGCTTCATCCATGGCTTCAAAGATGTAGCCAGCCAGGTTCGACACGAAGGGGTCGGTGATGCGCAGATCAGACCCGCCGAGGCAGCAGCCGGCCGCAGCAATCGCAAGGCAGATTCGGGAGAGCAGAAGCGTTGTGACATGGCGTTCGCGCGGGCAGGTCATTTGTGAGATGCTCTGCTGCGCGTCTTGCGAGATCGGGATGTCGGCCACCATAGTGACGCCCCTTGTTTCGGCCGCGTTGTCCTGAAGCACGATCGGAATTTTGAGAAGTTCCCGGCCACGCATCGGCACTTGGCGTTTGGCAATCGCAACGCCCTGGATGATGATAAGCTTGCGCTTACCCGCGCTGAGCTTTGCCGTAAGCCGTCCAACCTTCAATTCAAAAGTTCCGGGAGCTCCGCGACTCAGCCAAGCGACCAGAGACCCCAGAAAAGGGCGAGCGCTCACCCGCCCACCCGCGTGACTCCCGCTTCGGCGCTGGGATTGAAGGGTCGCACCGGTCTCGCAGATCCGCAGCAGCCGATCCCAGTCGGCGGACGGGAACATGTCGCTTTCACGCGCCGATCGAATGCAGTTGCTCGCATTTAACGAGACGCCGACCGACTTCCTCCACCCGGACCTACGCATCGCCACATCTCCCGCGAATCGGGCACTAACACCAACGGCGTGACTATGGCATAGAATTTACGGAAATTTAATATGAAAGATATTGCATGTTTCATGGATGGGAGTATTTATCCTGCAGGGCGCCACACGCGTCACTCGACAATCCGCCCTGCCTCGACGGGTCGGATTTTTCGTTTTCGGGAGGAACTCCATGCCTGGAAGAGAGCTTTATCGGGTACCCCCCGCGCTCGATGCTTGGCGAGCCATGGTCAAACTAGGCTGTGGATGGGGACTGGCCCTTGGCGGAAAATGGGCGGATAATAGAGTGCATGAACGGAGAGAATTCCATGGCAAAATTCGCAAAATCCCACGAGCCAATCGACGTGGTTCCGGCAGCGGATCAGCCCGAAACCTTTCGTGTGCGAATGACCGTCGATTTGACGGGGCCTCTTGCTCAAGAGCTGGAGTCTGCCGCGCAGCGGCTGGGACGCACAAAGACCGACGTCGTACGCGAAGGCTTGAACTATGTCTTCAAAGCCATGAAGGCGCGCAACGATGGATTCCTTGTCGGAGCTTGGAAGGAAGACGAGGAAGGACGCGTTCAGCGAGCGCGTGAATTCGCTATCGGCAGCTGACGTTCTGAACGGCCGTATAACGGCACATGTACATTCGCTCGCTATCAATCCAAGGCTTGCGCTCCCTCAAAGACGCCTCTCTGGAATTTCCAGAGGGGTGTGAGGCGGGCTGGCACGTCATCGTCGGTCCCAACGGCTCGGGCAAATCAACTGTCGTACGAGCCCTTGCGCTTGGGCTGATTGGCGAACGCAATATCGACGCTAGCCGTGAAGACTTGTCCCGATGGCTCCGGGCGGACTCTGAACGGCATCGATTGAACCTCAGAGTCGTGGAAACTCAGATCGATGACCAGGATCAGACGCGGCCTTTTACCGTCGGTCCGGAACATGAATGGTCAGTCGAATTTGCCAGCAAAAGCCATTCTCTCACTCAAGTCGATATTAGGTCGGGCGCTCCAGGCACCAAATTCCCCTGGGAACAAACCAAGGGCTGGTTCAGCGTAGCATTCGGTGCGTTCCGGCGATTGTCGGGCGGGGACCCCTCCTACGTAGAACTGTTCGAAAAGCGACCCCGGCTCGGCGCCCATCTGTCTGCGCTTAATGAGGGCGTCGCCTTAACAGCCGCGTCGTCGTGGCTGCAGAAAATGCATATTGAGGAGCTCGAAGCTGAAAAGCAGCTCATCCGCAGCTGCGAACGTTTTTTATCCGGCACTCAAGGCGCCCTCGGCGACGCGATCGCCATCATGGGTAGCGACGAAGTCGGACGTCCCGAAGTGGCCAAGCGAATCGTCGAGGCACTTGCGAATTTCGAGGAGCAAGCTAACGCCGACATGACCTGGGGAGTGGTCAGAGTCGTCGATATCAAGACCACTGCGTTGACCGAGACTGTCGACCGAGGCGTTTTCGACGTCGACGTGGTTGTAGATACGCTGAGTAAGCGCATCATACGCTTTCTCAACAGCTCGCGTCTCCTGCACCCGGCCCGAATCGATCGGATTACGCATGATGCTATCCTCGCTGTCGACGGGTTCGGAAACGAGCTGTCGCTTTCTCAGTTGAGTGACGGGTATCGGGCTGCAATCTCGATCGCTTTGGAGATTCTACGCTTGCAGCTCATCCTGTTCGGGCCACGCCAATTCGAAAAATTCCTGGATGACAACGGGACGGTGCAGCTCCCAGGTGTGGTGATCATAGACGAGGTCGAGGCCCATTTGCATCCGGATTGGCAGGAGCAAATCGGGGATTGGCTCCGAGCAAGCTTTCCACGCATCCAGTTCATCGTGACCAGCCACAGCCCTATTGTATGCAGGTCGCTGATCACTGATGGGCAGCTATCGGGCTCCGTTTGGCAGCTTATTCCCGATGATGAGGGAGGCTGTAGACTTGAGGCTGTTACCGGCCAGCGCCTGAAGAGACTGGTCTATGGCGACCTCGTCGAAGCAGTTGGGACCGAAGTGTTCGGACGGAGTGTAGAGCAATCTGACGAAGCAGCCGCCATGCTCGACGAACTCGCTACACTGAACCGGCTGTCGCTTCGGGGCGAGCTAGATCCCAACCAGCGTCGTCAATTTGATGAGCTTCGAGCCATCTTCCCGGCACAGGCCGCGGGCGTTCAATTATGATGCATATATCGGACGCAGGGATTAGCGACGCAGCGCGCGCCGTGCTGCGCGGCTGGCAGGACGAGGTTGACTCTGACCCGGAGTACGAGCGTCGAGTGAAGGCTGCGAAGCTATCCTTCACTCGGCGTAACCGAAAAGACAATCCCACCTTCGCACATATTCGAGACGTTCTATCCTCGATGTGCTGCGGCGCCGTGCGATGCGGATATTGCGAGGACAGCGCTGCGGACGAGGTCGAACACATCGCGCCAAAATCGCTATACCCAGAACGTACATTTGACTGGGCCAACTACCTCTACGCTTGCGGCTACTGCAATCGAGGCAAGAACAATTCCTTTCCATTGAAACTTGCCAGCGGCCAGATCGTTGATGGCGCTCGCAAGCCCAATACTCCCGTGTTGCCCCCGCCAGCTGGAACTTCGCTTTTGATTGACCCTAGGGTCGAGGATCCTCTCGATTATCTGGAGCTCGATCTGGCAGGGACCTTCCGGTTTCTACCGAGAATCGGGATCGAAGCGTTGGCGCACGAGAGGGCCGAGACGACGATCGAGGTCCTGGATCTCAATCGAGGGTATCTCCTAAAGGCCCGCAAAACTCACTTCCAGAGCTACCAAGACCGCCTGGTAGTTTACGCGCTCCGACGAGATGGCGGCGCAGATGCTGGTGAGCTCGACCGTCGGCGAGAGGATCTGCTAAACCAGTACCACCCCAGCATCTTCGAGGAAATGAAGCGACAGGTGGTTCTGGATCCGGTTATTCGGGCCGCTTTTGAAAATGTTCCCGAAGCGCTCGGATGGGTAAGAGCCTAGCCATAGGGAAAATCTACTCCTAGGGTTCCCCTGCCTTGAGGCTCTTCGACGTCCGACAGGTGATCCGTGCTCGCCTTCACAGGGGCGGCCTGTGGAAACCGAGCGTAGACGGCTCCACCAGTCCATCTGGTCGATGGGGCTCTTGTTGCGTATCAGGCCGGCTTGTTCGGACTGCAGCTGAAAAGTCGCCTCGCCCATGCGGCCGATGCGGCCCGGATCCAGTTCCTCCCCCATGCCTCGCCCTGCTCCGGCTTATCCGGGCAACGATAAATTGTTGAGGTGTCGATCGCCGCCCGATCATTCGACACCTCACGTCTTATGCGAGGGCGTCGGCGAGGTCCTTCGCGACCTTGAACTTCACGACGGTCTTCGCCGGAACGTCGATCATAGCCCCCGTCGAAGGGTTCCGAGCCTGACGTGCATTACGCTTCGCAGACGACAGCTTGCCGACGCCCCCCAAACTAACGTCACCGCCCGACGCGAGCGTCTTTGAAATTGTACCGGCGAGCGAGGTCAAAACCACAGTCACGTCGGCCTTGGACTTACTTGACTGTTCTGCCACCGCGGCAATCAGCTCGTTCTTGGTCATTAATGTTCTCCCGATGTCGGAGGAGGCCTTCTCAACCAGATTTCCGGGTGCGCGCCGGGCTCTTGCGGCGCTGCTGACCCAGGCCCATCTTCTTGGCAAGGGTGGAGCGAGCCTCGGCATATGCAGGTGCAACCATCGGATAGTCGGCAGGCAACCCCCAGCGCGCCCGGTACTCTTCCGGCGTTATGTTGTAGGCTGTGCGCAGATGCCGCTTAAGCGATTTGAATTTTTTGCCGTCTTCAAGGCAAATGAGGAAGTCAGCTGTGATGGACTTCTTTATCGAGACGGCCGGTGCGGGCTTCTCCTCGACCACGGGAGCCGGTTCCGACCCCAACCTTGAAATTGCGACATGGGTGGTAGCAATTAAAGCCGGAAGCTCAGCTGCCGGCACGCTATTGTTCGAGACATAGGCGGACACGATGTCGGCTACTAAGCCGATCAGATTCTCGTTAGCTTCAGCCATAGCTCTCTCCTGGATCGGGACGGTCCATTGATTCCAAGCACGAGCAGACCGCCGCTCAAATCGACTATGCCGATTGAATCCAGGCGACAAGGCATGAAGTCGCCGTGCTGCAGTGGATCGTGGCATTTCAACAGTTCTTTGGAGGGCGCTCCCATATTAGCTCGTGACGGCAATTCACGGCTGCGCGCGGCTACGTGAAACTTGCGAACACAGGCAAAAGGCCTGGGAGATTTACGACGAGATCGAGCGGCGCCTCACCGCAGAGCCTAGAATATGAACCGGATCACACCCCTCGCTTTAAGCACACACGTAAATTTCTGTACAAATTCCATCGACGACGCAGCGGAGCAGTTGAAACTCTCCAAGTAATGATTGACCTTGTTCGGGTTTAGGGGGCGCATCGAATGATCGATCTGTCTGCGGAAGCGAAGCCTCGCAATCTCGTGGCACTATGTGACGGAACAAGGAACCACTTAGGCGACGACCTGACCAATATCGCGAGGTTATTCAGATGCCTTGATCGCGACGCCACGCAGCAGGTCTTCTATAACTCTGGCGTAGGCACGATCGGCGGCGACATGTGGTGGTCGCAGCGCGCCCGCAGCGTCAAGGCACTTTTTGAGCAAGCCACAGGCTACGCTATCGATCGAGACATCCTCGCGATCTACAGATTTATCTGCGCGAACTATCAGGACGGCGATCGCATTTGGCTCTTCGGCTTCAGCCGAGGAGCTTACACGGTTCGCATTGTGGCTGCGCTTCTGCACATGGTCGGAGTGCTGCCCAAGGACCAGATCGAACTCTCCGGATATGCACTGAGCTATCTCAAAGCCATATCGGAACGAGACGGAGAGGCCGACAAGGCGGATTTTGACCGGGTATACGGCTTCGCTCGGATCGCTGGCGCGCGAAGGGTGAGCATCTGGTTCCTTGGCTTGTTCGATACCGTATCCAGTTTGATCCTGCCTGAACGTAACGGGCCGTTTCCCGGGCTTGCTACCCTGCCCTGCACGCGAAAGAACAAAAGCGTTAGGGTCGTTCGGCATGCGGCGGCGATCGATGAACGGCGCGCTCTATTTCGTCTCAACCGCTGGACCGAACCGCAGCCTTTCGTCCCCAACCCCTTCAGGCCCGAAATCGAAGAGCCTCAGGACGTTAAGCAGGTTTGGTTTGCTGGGGTGCATGCCGATATCGGAGGCGGCTACCCTGAAGCGAAGTCCAGCCTGGCCAAGGTGCCGCTTCTCTGGATGATTCAAGAAGCACAGGCGCATGGTCTTCGGCTCAGCCATCGCAGGATCGATCGCTTTGTCCGGGGAGAGAGAGCTGACGATAACGGGCGGTTCGTAAAGCCGTCATTCAATGGCGATCTGCACGACTCAATGCCTGGTCACGGGTTCTTCGAGTACATCCCTAAGGCCAGGGATTTCGCGGAAACTCGAAAGCCCATTTGGCCGCTTTATCTGCCGCTCGCTGAACCCAGAGCCCTTACCCGGACAAGCCCGCGGCCCAGGGTCCATCAAGGCGTTTTCGATCGAATAGCTGCCGGCGGATATATTCCGGTCAATCTGCCGACCGCCGTTGAGGTCGAGCCTTGGTGAGCGCAGTTCGCACAACAACTTACGGGCATCATGCATTTTGTCACGATCATGGTGCCACGGCGAGACTAGCAAGCTGCCGACGCGAAAATCAGCCTCCTACGCCCTGAGACAGCGCGCGCACTCTGCAGCTTCTTCCATAGCATGCAGCCAGACCGACCGAGTGATGCGCGCACGTGCGACCTGTTTGAACTCAAGCCCGTAGTTGTTTCGGGTGGCGGACATCCAAAAATCGCATCGGCCCCTGGCGGAACGGCGATGGTCAACTCTGTGCCCTTTGACCAGGCTGAATTCGGCAATGCCTAGATATTCTGCCTTGGCCACGGCGGCCAGAAAGACTGACGCTGGCGGTCTCGATAAGATAGCGGATCGTCCGTCAGTTCATCATCAAATTTGGTGACCAGCGAACAAAGCGCCCCAGCCACGGCGCCCAATCCTTGTATTCGCTGGTACGACGATCTCCTTGCACCAGCGTCACACGAGCATAGCTCGTCAGTGCGGATCGCCTATTTCGGAAGACGCGAGTGAATGGGCAGAAATTCCCGACTTAATCGCTTCTGACATGTAGTTTAAGTATGCACATCGCGAGGAGGCTTTGCACGAAAAGGTTGAAATCCGGGCTCCCCGCAGCCATATTTAGAAAAGGGGGCAAGGAAGCGCGCCGACTTGTTTGGCAAAGCGCGTTCGCGTCGCCAGTCGCGAACTCGGGAGCGCTTCTCGGTGGCAACAAGACGACCATCCTCGCCAGCCGTAAAGCCGTTGCCAATTGAGCAGCGAAGAAGGCTCTACTCAGTACGCAACCTTCTCGGTCTCGAAGCTCAAAAGGATCTGGGCCTCCGACTGAGGGTACCCGTTTACTTTAAAGATCCGCTGGTCGCCCAGAATTTTCCCGGAGTGGGCATCGACAACGATTTCTACACCCCCTGGGAACCTGGCTTGGCCGATGGTCCGACGAGCGCCCGCTTCGCCGTAGTCGACTACGACGCTTCTCTGGATGCGCTTCAGCCGCCGGCGAAATGGAACACAAGGCAGTGCGCCTACGTCGCTCCGAACGGCAAGGAATTGGCAAAATCGTCGAGCCATTTCCGTCAAGTGAGCGCTTGGGCGGTTCTGCAGGCAACTCTCGATCATTTCGAAAGCGGGGCTGGCCTAGGACGCCGCATTCTCTGGGGCTTCGAAGGCTCCCGGCTCATCGTCGTGCCGCAAGCGGGCTACGGAGAGAACGCCTATTACGATAGGAAAAGCAAATCACTACAATTCTATTACTTTGATACTGAGGACAAAAAGCGCATATATACATGCTTGTCCAGTGACATCGTCAACCACGAACTGGCGCATGCGATTCTCGATGGCATCCGCCCCTATTATCTTGAAGCAGTTACTCCTGAGACGGCTGCGTTCCATGAGTTCGTCGGCGACATCACCGCGCTCTTGATGGTGTTCCGAAACAACAAATTTCGGGAGGATCTCGCCAAGCGAACCGGCGGCAAGCTCGATGGCGATGCGCTCCTTTCAGGCATCGCGCATGAGTTTGGCGAGGCGGTGAAAGGCGAAGACTACCTGCGCAGTGCGAAAAACGAGCTGAAGATGCGCGACGTCAAGGGCAGCTTCGAGCCGCACAGGACGTCTCAGGTTCTCACCGGCGCGATCTTCGGCTTTCTCCTCAAGTTGTCGGTTCAGTATCGCACCCGAAATAAGTCGACGAGCGTTGCACGCGCGCTCTGGTTCACGGTCCAACGAATCCAGACGATGGTCATTCAAGCGCTTGACCTGCTGCCCCCGGTCGAAGTGACGTTCTGGGACTATGCGCAGGCGATGCTGCGGGCTGAATTCGTCGCCAACCCGACCGATCCCGACAACTATCGCGGGATGCTGATCGACGTTTTCGTCGACCGAGGTATCCTTGACCTGTCCGAGAGGGAACGCCTTCTCACGCCCGAGCCGGTATTCGCGCGCACTTCGCTAACCGTACCGTACGATGTCGGCGATCTCGCCAGTTCGCGCGCCGCCGCCTATCGCTTCCTAGACGACAATCGAGCCGATCTTTTAATTCCAAGGAACGTCGACCTGGTCCTTGCGGATGTCTTCAGCTCTCAAAAGCTGAACAATACCGGCCAAAAGCTGCCCAGGCAGTTCATTATCCAGTATGTGTGGCGCGAGGAGCTGACGCTCGCAGGATCGCGCTTCGGTCAGTACGAAGGCAAGACAACCGGGATGCTGTGTGGTGCCACACTGGTCCTCGACCCGAGTGGGAACTTTATTCACTGGGCCCGGAAGCCTGGCACTCTGGCTCTGGAAGGAACGCGAGCAGCAGTCGCGCAAGAAATGACGCTCGGGACGGCTCGCAAGGATCTCTACCTCGACACGCTGGCACGACGGATCCAGGCGGGGAGCGTCGGCGACGCCATCGGTGGGAATGTTGGATTGCTCGCGGGAAGCATCCCCCAGCTCACTGCGGTCGACGTCGGCGGGTCGCTACGGTTCGAGTTGACCCCCCACCTATCGAGCGGCCACGGCCACGAAAGCGAAATGGAGGGCAGGCGTTGGCATCTAAGCTCTTAATTCGGGTTTACGACGTCGGTCTGGGCGATTGCATCCTGTGCCGGATTCCAGACGGCGCCGTTGTGGACGGCGTGCCGGCTCCATTTCACATGCTTATCGATTGCGGTTCCTGGAGTGGGATACCGTTCCTGGAGACCGCTCTGGCCGATATCGCCACGCAGTTACCATCGGCCGGCGGAGACAAGAAGCGCCTCGACTTGCTGGTCGTGACCCACGAGCACAAGGACCATATGGCCGGGTGCGATCCGGTCTTGTTTGAGAAATTCCAGATCGGCGCGATCTGGATGAGCGCCGCGATGAACCCCAACCACGAACAGGCGAAGGGAGCGCAAAAACTGCAAGCCTTCGCGGTAGATGCCGTTCAGAGGCTCGTCGAAAGTCGGGCCGAACTGGGGCCCGAGCTCGCCTCGTTGACCGAGCTATTTGGGATCGACAACGAGGGAGCAGTCAAAGCGCTACGCAAAGATCTGCCAGAAGCCAACGGCATCAAGCCTCAGTACGTTTTTGCGGGCAAGACTCACGAGGACTTCGAGCTTCCGCTCAAGGGAGCCAAGCTCTCCGTTCTGGGCCCAGAGAATGACATTGACGGTTACTATCTCGGCAAATCCGGCGGGGCAGCTGTAAACGCGCTGTCCGACTCTATCACCCTAATGGGGCCTGGCGCCTCGGCGTCGGTCAGGTCCAAATCGGCGATACCGACCAACATTGGGAGCGCCGACTTCACCCGCTTGAAGCAGCGGATGCTCTCTAGCGCTCTGGCGTTCGCCGCCTTGTCCAGCAAGGTGACCAACAACACCAGCGTGGTGCTACTTCTCGAATGGGGTGGGCGGCGCTTGTTATTTGTCGGCGACGCGGAATGGGATAGCGCCTTCAGGGACGGCAAAGCAAACAGCTCCTGGAACGTTATGTGGCATGCCCGGAAGGAAGAGCTCAAGGCGCCATTCGATTTTCTGAAGATTGGCCATCACGGCAGCGAGAACGCAACGCCTTGGGGAGCGGACGGAGAGCCGCGCGCGATCCTTGACGCAATTCTTCCGAAACCGGTGGGTAACGCCAAGGCTAAGGCGAAGGCTGTCGCTTCGACCCAACGCGGTCGATACGAGACGATTCCAAGAAGCGAGTTGCTTGCAGAACTTGGCCAGCGGGTAGCCAATGCACAAAGGTACTCGAAGCGGTTCGCCGCCGCGGGTCTCACGGCGACAGCGCTGCCAAAATACAGCAAGTTTGAGGAGGATTGGATCGAACTGCCGCAGCCCCAGCGAACGGATTGCGAACGCATGCTCACCGGCGTGGGCTTCGTCGACGTTGAGTTCGAGGCCATAGGGCCATAGAAAGCGTCATCATTTGGCGCGGTGGTTCGGCACGAATTAGCAGCCACCAGTCTAATGTCCTTGGGCTATTCGGCAGCTCCCTTCGTTTGTTTTCGTTTCGGTAGATTGATGATCCGCCACTTCGTGTTTTTCACCGCCAAAGCCGGCCTAGATGTCGAGCGCATCCGCGTAGGCCTCTCAGTCCTGACGGCAATCCCACATGCGAACGCATTGGAAGTTGCGGTCAATCGGAAGTCTGACCCTATCAGCTCTGAAATCGATATCGTTGTGTATGGCGAATTTCAGGATGACGCCGCCCTGTCAGCATACAAGGGGCATGAGCTTTACGCAGAGGCAATTCGACTGGTGAGGCCCCTCCGAGAAGTGCGATTGGCGGCAGACTATAACACTTCCGAGGCTACGACCTTCCCGGTGCGCTGAGCGGATAGCGCGACGGCGCCATGCACGGCCTTCGTCTCGTCCGATGGTCAGCTTAGATAGCCGCGGCTCGAACACGTGCCCCAGTTCGTATGCAGCATAGCCAGCCAGGTGATTGCCAGCCCTCAACGCTTCCTGCATCTCCGCCAGGACGGCCGAGACTTCATCGAAGGTCTGCGCTTCAAGAACGTGATGGCATTGTATGAACGATAGAGTTTGGCCAGACTGCCCGCGTCCCGAGAGATACAATTTCAACGAGCTTGAGCAGAGTACTGAGTAAAATAGGCCGTCGTCGACTTGATGCGCTCCGAAGTGAACAAGGGGGTCAGCTTTCTCAGCTGAACTGAATCTGCCAATCTTTCGGCGAAGAACTCATATGCCTCCAGGTCGGGAACAACGACGCGGAGCAGGTAATCCACTTCGCCTGCCATTCGATAGAACTCCATAACTTCCGGCATAGCGCTCACAATTCGAGCAAAATTCTCCAGCCAAGAAGCGGAGTGATCCCCGGTTTCGATTTGGACGAACACGGTAAGACGCAGCCCGAGTTTATCAGGGTCAAGCAACGCTACTCGCTTGAGAAGGGTACCGTTCTTCTCAAGCTTCTGGATCCGATTCCAACAGGGTGTCTGAGATAACGCCACACGCTTGGCGAGATCGGAAAGCGTGACTTCGGCGTTCGACTGGAGAACAGCCAGGATCTTTCGGTCAATGCCGTCCATCGATGCGCCCGGTAAAAGTTGACATGTGCAGCTGCCGAGCCGCCTGGGCGCTTTGGCGCAGATGCACGGCTGGGAGTCGCGGTATTATTTTTCGACGAAGGCTTTCTCGATCAGGTAGTCGCCCGCCTCACCGTGGTTGCCTTCGCGCAGGCCATAGCGGGAAAAGATCGGCTTGAAGTCAGCTAGCATCTGGGGCGAGCCACAAAGCATGAACTTGTCTCCCGCGGCATCGAAGGTAGGCTGGCCGATATCCGAGAAGAACTGAGCCGACAGAAATAGATCTGTGATTCGCCCACGGTTGCGAAACGGCTCTCGCGTCACCGTCGGGTAATAAATCAGCTGTCGGCTGATCATCTCTCCGATAAACTCGTCCGCCGGCAGCTCTCGCTGTATCCGCTCGCCATAGGCAAGCTCCGCAACCTGGCGGCATCCGTGCACCAGCACAACCGTCTCGAAGCGTTCATACACCTCTGGATCGCGGATCAGCGATAGGAAGGGAGCCAATCCCGTCCCCGTACCAAGCAAGAACAGCCGCCTACCTGCATTTAAGTTGTCGAGGACCAATGTGCCGGTGGCTTTTTTCCCAACGATGATGGGGTCGCCAACCCTTAAGTTTTGAAGACGCGAAGTGAGCGGCCCATCCGGAACCTTGATCGACAGAAACTCCAGATTTTCGTCGTAATTGGTGCTGGCGACACTATAGGCACGCAGCAACGGTCTCTGGTCGACCGCAACCCCGATCATGGTGAACTGGCCATTCTTGAAGCGGAAGGAAGCATCCCGCGTGGTCGTGAAGCTGAAAAGTGTATCCGTCCAGTGGCGCACACTCAGCACTGTGTTTCGGCGTGCAAGTTTGACCCCGTGAGGCGGGGGATCGGCTTCCAACTTTGACCCCCTTGAGCCGGTTTCGGTGAGACTGCCCGTCCTGGTTTCGGATGGGCGGGCGGGGGATGAAGGGCGTGGATACGATTGCGCGGATCCGGCGCGAGTTTTCGATCCGCGGGAAGACGATCAAGGAGATCGCCCGCGAGCTGCACGTCTCTCGGAACACGGTGCGGAAGGTGCTGCGCTCGGGCGCGACGTCGTTCGAGTATGAGCGGAAGGTTCAGCCGCAACCAAAGATCGGGCCCTGGCGCCAGGAGCTGGATCGGCTGCTGATGGCGGACGACGGCAAGCCGGCCCGCGAGCGCCTGACGCTGATCCGTCTTTTCGAAGAGCTGCGGGATCTCGGCTTCGAGGGCGGCTACGATGCCGTTCGTCGCTATGCGAGAGGCTGGCGCCGCGAGCAATCCGCCGTCACGGCCGACGCCTATGTGCCTTTGAGCTTCGCGCCCGGCGAGGCCTACCAGTTCGACTGGAGCCACGAGATCGTCGTCATCAATGGCGCCACGACCCAGGTGAAGGTGGCGCATGTCCGGCTCTGTCACTCGCGCATGCTGTTCGTGCGGGCCTATCCGCGCGAGAGCCAGGAGATGGTCTTCGATGCCCATGACCGGGCCTTCGCCTTCTTCAAGGGCGCCTGCACGCGCGGCATCTACGACAACATGAAGACTGCGGTAGAGACGATCTTCGTCGGCAAGGAGCGTGCCTATAATCGCCGCTTCCAGCAGATGTGCAGCCATTACCTGGTCGATCCAGTCGCTTGCACGCCGGCCTCGGGCTGGGAGAAGGGGCAGGTCGAGAACCAGGTCGGGCTCGTGCGGGAGCGCTTCTTCGCCCCGCGCCTGCGGGTCAAGAACTACGACGAGTTGAACGCCTGGCTGATGGATCAGGTGCTCCGCTACGCCAAGGCTCACCGCCATCCGGAGCAACGTGACCGCACGATCTGGGAGATGTTCGAAGCCGAGCGGTCGAGCCTCGTGCCTTACGCCGGGCGGTTCGATGGCTTCCATGCGCTGCCGGCCTCGGTGTCGAAGACCTGCCTCGTGCGCTTCGACAACAACAAGTACTCGGTCATCGCGAGTGCGGTCGGGCGCCCCGTCGAGATCCGCGCCTATGCCGATCGGATCGAACTGCGCCAGGACGGGCGCCTCGTCGGCGAGCATCCCCGCTGCTACGGCCGCGACCAGACCATCTACGATCCCTGGCACTATGTCCCGGTGCTGGCTCGCAAACCGGGCGCTCTGCGCAATGGCGCGCCCTTCAAGGATTGGGTTCTGCCCGGCGCGATCGATCGGGTCCGGCGCAAGCTCGCTGCCGTTCAAGACGGCGATCGGCAGATGGTCGAGATCCTCACGGCGGTGCTCAGCGACGGGCTGCCTACCGTCGAAGCCGCCTGCGCGGACGCTCTGCGGCAAGGCGTCCATTCCGCCGACGTGATCATCAACATCCTGGCCCGGCGCCGCGAGCCCGCGGCAGCGATCACGATCATGACGCCCGATGCCTTGCGGCTGCGCCATGAGCCCGCCGCCGATTGTGCCCGCTACGACAGCCTCAGGAGAGCCGTGTGATGGAACGCTCGGAGATTCTCGCCACCATGGGCGAGCTCAAGCTCTATGGCATGAAGGCCGCCTTCGACGAGATCATCGCCTCGGCGGTAAAGCGCCAGCACGAGCCCCAGCGCGTCGTCGGCGATCTGCTCGCCGCCGAGATCGCCGAGAAGCAGGCTCGTTCGATCAAGTATCAGATCACTATCGCCAAGCTGCCGCTCGCCAAGGATGTCGCCGACTTCGCCTTCGACGGAACCCCGATCAACGAGACCCTCGTTCATGATCTCGCCGGCGGCAACTTCCTGGGCCATCAGCGCAACGTTGTCCTCGTCGGCGGGACTGGGACCGGCAAGACCCATCTCGCCATCGCGATCGCCCGGGCATGCATCCGTGCCGGTGCTCGCGGCCGCTTCTTCAACGTCGTCGATCTCGTCAACAAGCTCGAGGCCGAAGCCCGCGCCGGCCGCCAGGGCCGCATGGCCGATTATCTCGCACGCATGGACTTCATCGTCCTCGACGAACTCGGCTATCTGCCCTTCGCCCAGTCCGGCGGACAACTGCTCTTCCACCTGGTCAGCAGGCTCTACGAGCAGAGCTCCGTCATCGTCACCACAAACCTCGCCTTCGGCGAAATGGCCGTCCGTCTTCGGCGACGCCAAGATGACCACCGCGCTCCTCGACCGGCTCACCCATCACTGCGACATCGTCGAGACCGGCAACGAGAGCTGGCGCTTCAAGAAAAGGCTCTGAGTTCCCCGCACGCCACCGATCCGGAGCCGGCGCGGCTGCGCAACACAGACCAGCTCCGCCGCGCCGTCTCCTCGCTGTAGAGCATACTCAAGGGGTCAACATTGGACGCCGATCGGGGGGCAACTTTGCGGGCCGTTTGACACCGTAGCAGAGCATGTTCGATTTCGTGGTCGATCTCGGTCGACGCCGCTGCAGTGAGCCTGGCCGCTTATCGCGACGGTCGGCTTCCGACGAGTAAGGGTTGCAAGCCGGAAGCTATGAATCGCCCTGGGTTTGTCGGAGGCGCCGTTTGATCTTAGCCGGATACGGTCGGCCATGAAGGACGTTGGTACCAATCAGCCAGCTTGACCAATGCGATTAGGAATTTTTCAGAGGCAGGCCACGCAGAACAATGTCGCTAGCGCTATTATGTCATAATATTGTGTAATTGTATGGCGGTATCACCGGTGAAGAAATGTGGCAGAAATTTGAGCAACCGATTTTTGGGCGCACTCCTATGATACATGGAGGCTGTGTGGAAAACGTTGTACCCGCATCCGAAGAGACACTCAGCGAACGAAGCCAGCATCCAGTAATCTCTACTGAGGAGTTGGAGCGGCGAGCAAAAATCGCTAATCGGATGGCGGCTTCTTTCGGACAGATCGTGGCCTTAATGGCGAGATCTGACGCCCACCGGCTCACGAACCTTGCCGAGCTTGAATGGTTGATTATGCCCGCGATCGCCAGTGGGCAGTTTTTGATAGCCGAAGCTCAATCAAAGAGTCTTGGTCTTGTTGCGCCGATAGCCGCGGTGCTTTGGGCATGCGTTTCAGATGAGGTGGATGCTCGCCTTTGCGCTAGCGCAGACCGGCCTGGTAGGCTGCGCCCCGAAGAATGGCGGAGCGGATCCACGATTTGGATTATTGAAGCGTTTGGCGAACCAAGCGCGAGGCAGGCCTTGATCGAAAAACTAAAAGAATCAATTTTCGCTGAGAAAAGGCTGAAAATTCGCGTTGCACAAAAGAATTCCGGGTCTCGAATTATAGAAATTTAGATTACGGGTTCTAGGGATGGCATTGATTCATTGGATTACACAATCATTTCAGAGAGCGCCGGCCGTTCTATCTGGTTTTAAATGGTTTGTGATCGCTAGAACCCTTCCCTTCGTTAAGATTATTCCCGTTGTTTTGTTGATGGGTTGCTCTAGCGCGGAGCAAGAGAGTTCAGACGTTCCTGGCATGGGTTCCGCCGAAGATTTCTATAGCTCAATCAAAAATGATAATATTGTCGTTAATTTCAAGCTCAAACTAGATGATTCCGGCCGCCAGCTATCAGACACGGTCATTTTGCCGAGGGCTTACGTCTACCGAGTAACTGGCTACGCGCGTAGAGCGGTTCTTTCTGGGTTTAAGGATTCCAACACAACATACGTGAAGGCGCTTCCGCAAGAGGTGACAACTTACGGGAGCGTAAATTTACTGATTTCCTCTCCTGACGGAAAGCCATATATGCTTACCCGGAAATCTGGAGATTTAGCTGAGACGTATTCCAATTCAGTTCAAGTGCGCGATGAAAGAGCAGCTATAATCTCGGTCGAACTTATTTACACTCCGATAACCGGGGCAGCTGAAATGCTAAGGCGTCAGTTCAACCGCGAATTAGACCATAATATCGCAAAAAGAACCGTCAAAACGGAATTTGGTTCGATGACACAATACGGGCTGGACTCGAATTCGTCATTTTTGTTCGGTTCATCGCCGAAGCATTTGAAATTCATAACATGCACGTCAGGTAATGTCGATTTTAGGCTGTGTCGATATCACATATATTTGTCGGATCGATATTTTGCAATTGCGCGTTTCGTAGACTTCCGTCGATGGGGCGGGGAGTCTTTCTTGAAGAAGCGTGTTGCTGCGGTTCGTTCCGGACTTTGCACTTACGTTAGCTGCCCCTAAGGCTTTGATACATTAGAGGTCGAAAATGGCACTTTCTCAATCTGATGTGGCAGAACTAAAATCACTCTTAGGCGACAGCTATCAGGTTGGGGATCGAGCAGCTTTTTATCTACGGTACTATGAGCTGATCAAGCCACACAATTCCACGGCGGCCGCGCAGATCTTACTGCAAGCGCACATCGCAACATATTCTGGCTTCATTGGCGGTGCCGCTCTCCTGGGGAATGCAATCGCAAAGTTTGCACGACCAGATTTGTATACAATATCCTTAGATGAATTTTCTTGGGATATCTGTAAGGGCCTGCTCGCTTCGATAGAACTTTCGGTGGACAAGGGAGGCGCTGACGCTGGGTACTTGAGTGAATTTGAAATACGCTCATCTGACCAATCGGTTTGGGCTGAAAAAGGGCTGCAGGACTATTTTCCGGGAAATTTCCAGCTATGGAGCGTCGACTACGATAACCTGCTCACTGCATCGACGATGTCAAATGCCATAGCATTTTTACAGTTAGTCTTTGGCAGTCACATCGGTTTCAAGAGAAGTGATTATACTGGAATTTTAGATACATCTAATACGGACTACGATCTTGTTCGAGATTCGAATGGCCGAATCGTCTTCGTTCAAGAAAAGATAGGAATTATTTCGCCATTAACAAATAAATTTATTACCGATGGGCGAATCAAATTCCTATCCGAAAGTGTAGTTAAAATTTTTACCGGTCCATTTAGCGGCATCATTTCGGACTATCTCGTAAGTTCTGTTAAAGAATTCAATGATGCGCTAGGTGGAATTACAGAAAAGATACTCGGAGAGAAAATAAAATTACTTTCGAGTGGTCCGGATGTCGATTTCGGGCTCCGCGACCGTATTACTCAATTCCTCGGCGCGCATGGCGAAGAGATTGCGCCGAATGGGACTTTGCCCTCCGGTTTGGTGTGGGACGAATTTGGAATCATTTTGCGGAACGCTGGAACCTATGCGGTAGGCGGTTCGGAAGGTAAAATCATCGGAGCTTATGATACGGCGAAGGTGTACGGCTCCGGACAGGGCGACGTCATGTTGGCGTTTGCTAACGGCGAAGTCCACGGCGCCGGCGGAAAGGATCTCATTTTTGCCAGGGGCGCGGAGCCGACCGCCTTTGCGAAAGGGTACGGCGACGACGGTGACGACATTCTCGTCGGGATGAAGAGATCGTCCGTGGATGGCGGAGAAGGAAAAGATTTCATCGTCGTTACCGATGAAGCCGAAGCCTACGGTGGGGCCGACAACGATATAATTATCTCCTTAAAATCGACGGGCTCGATTGATGGTGGTGCTGGTAACGACTGGATTTTCGCGCTGCCAGTCGCAAATTATCCAGGAAATGTAGCTCAAGAAATTAGCGGCGGTGCCGGAAATGATCTCATCGTAACCTTGTGGGGGGCCGGTTCATATGTTTACGGCGGCGCCGGTGGCGACATTCTGATCGGATGGTCGGGAGAAGATCACCTGTTCGGCGGCGACGGAGAGGTAGCGGACAATGAGGAGGACTGGTTCGTAGCTTCGAATAACACGTTCATTCATGATGCCGGCTTCGAGGATTACGTTTACTGGGGGCCGCTTCGGGTAACCGGTGGCGTTCAGCAGTGGTGGATGGAAGGCGGATGGGCGACCTGGGCTCCATTCAGCAGCTTGATCTCAGGAATGCCTCTACCCTTCCTGATGGGTTTCGGGGCGGTTGCGCCAATCATGATGCTCGGCGTGGCTTTAGATGTTGTCAGCTCGCTTCTATTCCAGTTCAAAATGACAGAGAGCGGCCAACTCGTTATCCAAATGGCGCTCGGTGAGGGCGGCCAAATAATAATTGAAGATTACGAGCTCGATCTTGATAATCATAAGGGCTCTGGAAACATAGTCGTATTCAAACAAACGATTCTTAATGGAATTGGTTCGCTCGAATCAATAACAAATTACACGAACTTGGTCCTTAAAGCAGGTTACGGCACAGACCTAAATGGTAAAGATCCCCTTGTTTTGGATCTTGATGGTGACGGATTTGAGCTTATCCCGCGTACATCTAGTGATATATTCTTTGATTTGGACGCCGATGGCTTTGCTGAACAGACATCGTGGGTCAGCCCCGATGATGGTTTGCTCACACGCGACCTGAATGGCAACGGCAGAATTGACGATATAACGGAACTCTTTGGAACTGCTTCCACGCCCGGTTTCAGTGCTCTTGCGGCCCTGGATTCGAATTCCGATGGCTGGGTTAATGCAGCCGATGCCGGATTTGGCTCACTCCTCGTCTGGAGAGATTTGAATGGAAACGGTCAAACCGATGCGGGTGAACTTAAGACACTCGGAGAGATGGGCATAACCGGCATCTCGCTTGGGTCCTCTGCACCTTCGGATAACCTCATCCGAGGCAACGTGGTGCGGGCTGAGAGCGTGTTCACGCGTTCTGATGGCTCAACGTCGAAAATTGGCGATATTCTGCTTGAGGCCGACGAGGCAAACACTCGATACTTAGGTGATCAGACAATCTCGGCGTCCGCCAGTGAACTGCCTGAGCTCCGTGGTTTTGGGGTCGTGCGGGACCTCCGGATTGCAATGAGTTCCGATGCCACCCTGCAAGCGATGGTCTCATCTGCCACTTCCATGTCGCAGGCCTCTAGCTGGCAAGATCTTCGCAACGCAGTTACCTCGATCGTTATTCGATGGGCAGCTGTGCAGGGCGTTGCTGCGACGCCCTTCGCTGGCGGATCGTTTGACGAACAGAGGCTGGCTTTTCTTGAAGCTTATGCGGGACGCTCGCTCGCGCCTCGTGATGCCCTGGGACATCCTGTCGCAAGCAGCTCCGACGAACTTATCGGAATGTGGGACGCCATCTTAGAAAAGCTTACCATCCGCTTTGCAGCTCAGAGCGTTTGGTCGGACATTTTCAACGGCGTGACCTTCGAAAAGGCGACGGATATCTTCGTTGCCAACACTCAATCTGCCGTTAATCAGATCGTGGTTTCAATTCTTTCGCAGTTGCCTTCCTCGCAGCCCGCTGCGAGTACTGCATGGCATGAAACCTGGGCTCCCGCCCTTGTCGCATTTGCGAATGCAACAACGCGGTCTGATGGCAATCTGGTTCTGAACGATTATATCATACAGAGCCTGGTGATAGCTTTGGACGTCGTTCCAACTCCTCTGTCCCTCGGTGAGTTGGTCGCGGGGCTGGGCATTGAGGGTATCCATATCGGCACATCTGCGGCAGATACGCTCGCTCGTGACGTGACTGGGCCACGAACACAGATCTACATCGGTGGGCAGGGCGATGATCGCTTGGAAGGTGGCGCCGGACAGGATGTTTTTGTATTCGGCCGAGATATTGGTCATGACACTATCGTCGACACCGAATTCACGTCGAACGGGGATCGCATTCGGTTTGCCTTCCTCAATCAAGCGGATATATCACTGAAGCGCCTAGGCGATGATCTGCTAATCACGGTTCTGGCGACCTCCGAAACCATCAAGATAGAAGGCCAGTATAAGACACCCGCGGCAGTTACGCCGTGGATGATAGGCGCGCAGCCCGGCTATGGAGTCGAAGAAATTCAGTTTGCGGACGGCACAATCTGGGGAGCCGCCGAGATCGCCAAATCGGTCGGAACTGGGACGGCCGGGAGCGATGTGATTTTGGGGTCATATCGCGAAGATATGCTGCGCGGCCTCGCAGGAGATGATCTCCTTAAAGGAGGTGATAGCGGGGATTTATACTTCTATAGCTTGGGTGACGGTCAAGATGTTGTGCAGGACGTTAGAACTCACCTTTATGCTCAGGGCGGAGACGTGTTGTTTCTGCTCGGTGGGGTGAATGCAGATAACGTAACTTTGTTCAGAGATGGCTCGTCGAATGATATTTCGATGGTGATGTCTGATGGCGGTAAAGTTACGCTAAAAGACCAAGCGCTTTACACGCCATTGGGGTACGGACCCTATTCGCTTGATACCAGAATTGAAAGCATCTTCTTCTTTGAAGGTCCATCTTGGAGTTGGGGCGATCTTCAACAGAAGGTCATAAGCGCTTACACGACCGACGGTAATGACGCTACGTACGGTTTCGGCACGCCTGATGAATTCAAATCTAGCAGCGGCGACGATTATCTTTCGGGTCTCGATGGTGGAGACACCTATCATTTTTCGAAAGGATCCGGCATCGATACGATCGATGATGCCTCTCGTTACGTCGACACGCCTTTTTCCGGTTTCGTTGGAGGCATTGGATCCCAAGACGACACGCTCGTTTTTGGCGAAGGGATCACACGCTCTGATATCACTTTAAAAAGGCTTGGCGCAAGCCCGGATCTGCTTATCACAGTTGCGGGTTCGACCGATCAGGTAACGATCCTAGATCAATTCAACGGCATCAAGCTGGACTTGTTTGGGTTTCTAGGAATCGCCTGGTTTGGGCGTATCGAAACCTTTAAATTTGCCGATGGAACATCCCTGAGCTGGGAGGATGTTCTCCACATAGTGACGACCGGGACTGATGGTGATGACGTCATTTATGGCGCCTATTACCCGGACATTATCGACGGGAAAGGCGGCAACGACATTTTAAGCGGCGGCAACGACGGCGACACCTATATCTTCGGCCGCGGTTATGGAAACGACACGATCCGTGAAGGCAAGGATAACATTCTTACGCCAACCGAAGACACGGTGAAATTCAAGGCGGATGTTGCCGTATCCGATGTCGTCTTCACGCGCGTCGCGGGCACCAAGCACTTGCTGATCTCAATTGTAGGATCGGCCGACACCCTTCTGATCGAGAACCAGTACGAAGTTATAGAAACCGGTCCGTTCGGGGCTCAGGAATTTAATCAGGTCGAGCGGTTCGAGTGGGCTGACGGCACCGTCAAATATTGGTCCTCGCTCGCTCAGGATATCATTGCAGCCAGCAAGACGTCCGGCAACGACCTTATTGAGGGCACCCATTTCGATGACCTCATCGATGGAGGCGCAGGCAATGACCGCCTTGAAGGCGGCAACGGCTCGGACACGTATATATTCGATATCGGGCGTGGCGCTGACGTTATTCGTGATTCCTGGGATAACATCCTGTCTGAGAACGAGGATCGCATCGCGTTCGGGAACGGCGTTAACCCGAATGATGTCATCCTCACGCGCTACGGCTCCCAGCTTGAAAATCTGAAGATCAGCTTTAGCGGAAGCTCGGACACGCTCTCGATCGAGGGGCAGTTCGATTACACGTCGATCAACTATCGCCAGCACGAGATCGAGGCTATCTCCTTCGCCAATGGCGACGTCTGGTTGGCGTCGGAAATAAGGCAGCGCTATTTGGCGCAAACCGAAACCGCCGGGGCGGACACGATCGAAGGCTTTTGGACGAGCGATGTCATCGAAGGCGGAGCCGGCAACGACATCCTGCGTGGCCATGATGGTTCCGATACCTATCGATTCTCAGCTGGGTTTGGTCAGGATCGCATCGAAGAATCAGTCGAGATCGTGGCATATCAGGATTTCGATCAGATCGAATTCGGAACTGGGCTTGCGCCAGCCGATGTGTCCCTGACGCGGGCCGGTAATGACCTAGTCATCGGATTTGCTGGCACGTCTGATCAGGTTACCGTCGTTGGGCAGTTCGCCAGTGCCGCTTGGTACGGGTCATTCACCGACATCGAGCGCATATCATTCACTGACGGTACCGTCTGGGAGGAAGGCGACATCCGGCGAATGTTGCTGGAACAAGCGCGGACGATCGGCAACGACATCATCGAAGGATTCTATGCGGCGGACGTGCTGGACGGAGGCGCCGGCGATGACATCCTCCGAGGCAGCACAGGGAGCGATACCTACAAGTTCGGATTGGGCTATGGCCATGACGTCATCGAAGAGAGCCTGGACGATAATCTGTTTATCGACGGCCCAGATACGGTCTTGCTCGGGCCCGGCATTGTGGCGGCAAACGTTGCGTTCACCCATGTGGGAGGTGACCTCGTTCTCAGTTTAGCGGGCACCACCGACACGCTCACGATACGCGACCATTTCGTGTCTGCTACGAGCAAGGTCGAGTTCTTCAGGTTCAACGACGGGACGTTGATTACCGCTGCGCAAGCTGAGGCGAACACCCTCACTGCCCAATCGACGGCAGGCGACGACATCGTAGTCGGAACGAGTGGCTCCGACATGATTGATGGCGGTGCGGGCAACGATACGCTCCGGGGAGGGGATGGGAGTGACACTTATCTCTTCTCGCAGGGTTTCGGTCAGGACGTCATTGAGGAAAGCGTCACCAATTCCGGGATCCAAGACAATGACACGATCGTGTTTGGCGCCGGTATTTCCGCCGCAGATGTGCGGATCGCTCGCGGCCCGAATCTCGACGATCTGGTTATCACTTTCGCCAACAGCACCGATCGAATCACGATCAAAGGTCAGTTTGAGAGCGCCGCCTGGTATGGATCCTGGAAGGATATCGAGACAATCGTCTTCAGTGACGGCTCCCGATGGACAAGCGATACCATTCGCGAAAAGCTCCTGGCTGATACCCGTACATCTGGGAACGACATCATTCATGGCTTTTATACCGTTGACGTCCTCGACGGCGGAGCAGGTGACGATGAACTGAGGGGCAGTACCGGGGGCGATACCTACGTGTTCGGCCGGGGCTCCGGGCATGACACGATCTATGAAAGCGTTGATGATCACCCCTTCATCGATGGGCCGGACGACTTGCGCTTCGGCGCGAGCATCAGCAAGCAGGACGTTGCATTCACGCGTCAGGGCGACGATCTTCTCGTCTCTCTCAGCGGGGGAACGGATTCCGTCCGGATCAAGGGGCATTTTGCGTCGGCTTCCGCGCAGGTTGAAACCTTTACGTTTGCGGATGGGACGGTCGTCACAAAGGATGAGGCCGAGCTGGCTGCATTGAATGCTCAGTTCACGGAAGGGGACGATATCGTTATCGGAAGCATCAAAGACGACGAAATCGCCGGCGGGCGCGGAAACGACATTCTGCGTGGAGGCGACGGCTCCGACACTTATTTCTTCGCGCTGGGAGATGGACAGGATCGTATCGAGGAGACTGTCGGCAACGTCTGGTATAGCGACAACGACACACTCGTTTTTGGAGCTGGCATCACGCAAAGCATGGTGTCTCTGTCCCGTGCTGGGCCGAGTGCTGACTTGGTGATCTCGATTACGGGAACGGCCGACAAGATCACGGTTGTTGGTCAGTTCGCGTCGGCTGCCTGGTATGGTTCTTGGAATGATATCGAGACCATCAAGTTCTCAGACGGGTCGGTCTGGAGCGATGCCGACATTCGCCTGAAGTTGCTGTCGACAGCAAAGACCAGCGGCAGTGACGTCATCTATGGCTTCTACACCGGCGACGTTTTGGACGGCGGGGCGGGTAACGACACGCTCCGGGGAAGCACGGGCAGTGACGCCTACCTATTCGACGTGGGTTACGGTCAGGATATCATTATCGAGGGGATGGACGATCATCCGTTTATCGACGGGCCTGATTCAGTTCGCTTCGGTTCTGGTCTTTCAGAAGCGAACACGGTTTTCACGCGCGACGGTGCGGACCTTTTCATAAGAGTCCTGGGCCGAACGGACACGCTGCGTGTGGTGCGGCAGTTCGCATACGACGAATTTGCCGTCGTCGAGAATTTTGAGTTCGCCAACGGTCAGGTCTTCACGGCTGCGCAGGTACAGGCATTCGTCGTGGCGAGCGCCAGTACGATCGGTAATGACGTAATCGTGGGGTATCTCGCTGATGATACGCTCGACGGGTTTGCGGGCGACGACACCCTTCAAGGGTGGCAAGGAAACGATATCTATGTATTTGGCTTGGGATATGGCCACGACGCCATTCAGGACAAAGGGAACTCCACTGCGGATAAAGTCCGCTTCAAGAGCGGGATTGAGCTGACGAATCTTCAGGTCACGGCGTATGGGTATGACTTAATAATTACGTTCGCAGGCTCTGCCGGAGATAGCCTCACGCTAAAAAACCAGCTCAATCCAAATGATTCGGCGGACCGCGTCGAAAGCTTTCATTTTGCTGATGGAACCGAATTGACCCACCAGCAGTTGGCGGCGCTGCTGCCAGCGCAAGAGACTGACGTTACCCACATGGGGACAGCAGCTGGTGAGACCCTATCTGGAACGTTGGGCAACGACGTTTTTAAGGGGTTAACAGGCGATGACACCCTGAATGGACAGGCCGGTAGCGATCGATACATCTACGCAAGCGGTGACGGCAATGACATCATTTACGATGATGGTGGGGCAGCCGATACTGATGTGCTCCAATTCACGAACTTGAATTCGACCGATCTGACGATGTCGAGGACCGGTTCGGACCTGTTTATAAAGATAAATGGTACCGGGCAAATCATACGATCTCAGAGTCAGTTCCTTGGATCGGGTTACGGGCTGGAGCAAATCAAGTTCGCCAACAATGTCATCTGGAATGCGGAGGATATCAGGCAGGCGGCCTGGTATCGGGGTACGGTCGGTAACGACACACTCTCAGGTACGGCGACGAGCGACACCTTCTATGCGAAGGAAGGCGATGACTATCTGCAAGGTGCAGGCGGCTCGGATCTCTACTATTTCGGGGCAGGCTTCGGCAACGACACCGTCTATGACTCTGGCGGAAGCTCCGACACCGACGTTTTGCAGCTTGTCGATCTAAACCCAGCGGACCTCACGGCCTCACGGGTGGGCAACGATCTTTTCCTCAAGATCAATTCCACAGGCGAGACGTTGAAGTCCGAGTATCAGTTCCTGGGTTCGGGTTACGGGTTGGAGCAGATCAAGTTTGCCAACAATGTCATCTGGAATGCGGAGGGCATCAGGCAGGCGGCCTGGTATCGCGGTACGGCCGGCAACGATACGATCTCGGGTTCGTCAGGAAATGATACTTTCTTTGGCGGAAATGGAGATGACCGTTTCAATTCTGGCGCAGGTAGCGATACCTATATCTACCGATCAGGCGACGGGAACGATTACATCGATGACGAGTCCGGTTCGACGACGGATGTCGACGTTCTCAAGCTGACCGATCTGAACGCCGAAGATCTGACGCTGACGCGAAGCGGCATGAATCTGCTGGTTAAGGTCAACTCGACCGGCCAGACGATCACGATCGACGAGCATTTCTGGTCGATGAGCGGCAATTGGGGTATCGAGCGGTTCGAGTTTGCCGACGGAAGCAATTGGAACCTGTCGCAAATCAATGAGAAGGCTTGGTACCGTGGAACGAGCGGCGCCGATACGATCTCCGGATCGGGTTGGAACGATACCTTGTACGGCGCCGCTGGTGACGACACGCTGACGGGCGGCGCCGGCAACGACGTGTTTGTCTTCGGTGCCGGCTTCGGCAAGGACATCATCACGGACTTCGTGGCGGGTGCCGCTTCGGGGGATGTGATCGAGTTTAACGATGCCGTCTTCGCCGACCTGTCGTCGGTGTTGGCGGCGGCGAGCCAAGCGGGGGCCGACACGGTGATTACCTACGACGCCAACAACACGATCACGCTGAAGAACGTGACAATGTCGAACTTGCATCAGGACGATTTCCGCTTCGTCTGATGTGATCTGCATGGCCGGCGCGGGAAACCGCGCCGGCCTCTTTGTCTCCCCATTGCCTTTGAGCCCTTCCCTTGAGCCGTTCAGCCGTTGCCCGTTCGCATTCCGTCGTTGCCAAGGCGCTTGCATCTTGTCGCGGTGCCTTCATCGCGGTCGCAATCTTCTCGGGCCTGATCAACCTGCTGATGCTCTCGGGCTCGTTCTACATGCTGCAGGTCTATGACCGGGTGCTGAGCTCGCGCAGCGTGCCGACGCTGATCGGCCTGTCGCTGCTCCTGCTGGCGGCCTATGTGCTGCAAGGCTTTCTCGATGCCGTGCGCGTCAGGATGCTCACGCGGATCGGGGCGCGTTTCGACGATCAGGTTTCTCCCGCTGCTTTCGCGGCAGCGCAGCGCCTGCCCCTGATGGGCTTCCGAGCCGAGCAGGCGATGCAGCCGATCCGCGATCTCGACCAGATCCGGGCCTTCCTGTCGTCGCTCGGACCGACGGCCCTGTTCGACATGCCGTGGATGCCGATCTTCCTCGCGGGCTGCTTCATCCTCCACCCCTATCTGGGTTGGCTCGCCGTCGGAGGCGGTATCGTCATCCTGTTGCTGACCTTCCTGACCGAGCGCAGCAGCCGGGCTGCGACCAAGGCTCAGATGCAGAGCTCTGGGGTTCGCCAGACCGTGGCGGAAGCGAGCCGCCGCAATGCTGAGGCTCTGACGGCAATGGGCATGGCCCCCGCCTTCCAACAGCGCTGGCACGAAGCCAATCTGCGCCATATCGGCGACTGGTTGGCGAGCTCGGATGCGACCAGCGGTATCGGCACCTTCGCCAAGGTGTTCCGTATGATCCTGCAATCGGCGGTCCTGGGCATGGGCGCCTATCTCTCGATCCATGGCGATGTCTCGGGCGGCGCGATGATCGCGGCCTCGATCATGACCTCGAAGGCTTTGGCGCCGATCGAGACGGCCGTCGCGCATTGGAAAGGCTTCGTCAGCGCCCGGCAGGGCTATGCCCGCCTCAAGCAGGTGCTCGACTCCCCCGCTTTCGCAGAAGATCGCAAGACTGCCTTGCCCGCGCCGACGCAGCATGTAGCGGCCGAGAACCTGATCGTGGCCGCGCCCGGACGGCAGAACCCGATCCTGCAGGGCGTTTCTCTGAGGCTGGAAGCCGGCCAGGGGCTCGGCATCATCGGTCCGAGCGCCTCCGGCAAGTCGACACTGGTGCGCGCGCTCGTCGGCGTCTGGAAGCCACTTAAGGGCGATGTCCGGATCGATGGCTTCGCGATCCCGCAATGGGATGCTGCCGAGCTCGGGCGCCATGTCGGCTATCTCCCGCAGGACATCGAGCTCTTCGACGGAACCGTCGCCCAGAACATCAGTCGTTTCCTACCCGATGCCTCCGACGAGGCGATCATAGCGGCAGCGCAGGCAGCCGGCGCTCATGACCTGATCGCCAAGCTGGAGAACGGCTACGACACGGTGATCGGGGAAGGCGGAGCCGCGCTTTCCGGCGGCCAGCGCCAACGCGTCGGCTTGGCCCGTGCGCTCTTCGGCAATCCTTTCCTGATCGTGCTCGACGAGCCCAACTCCAATCTCGATCATGACGGCGACGAGGCCCTGACCCGGGCAGTCATCGGGGTACGTGAGCGCGGCGGCATCGTCATTGTCGTCACCCACCGCCAAACCGCCATCGCCGGAGTCGATCACGTCGCCATGATGGCGGAAGGCCGCATCCAGGCCTTCGGACCCAAGGAAGAGATCCTGCAGAAGGTCTTGCGTCAGGGTGGCCTGCCCAGTGTCCAGCGTCAGACGGTGGCTTCATGAGCCCAGCATCCGAGACCAAGCAGCCTGATCACGCCCGGACCTTGCGGCGCCTGGGGCTCGTTGGTGGTGCGGGCGTCGCACTCTTTGCCGGTACGGTTGGCGTCTGGGCTGTCGCCACGACATTATCGGGCGCGGTCGTCGCCTCCGGTCAGTTCGTGGTCGACGGCAATGTGAAGAAGGTCCAGCACCAGACCGGTGGCATCGTCGGCGAGCTCAAGGTCAAGGAAGGTGACCGCGTCGAGCAGGACCAGGTGCTCATACGGCTCGACGACACGGTGACACGATCCAATCTCCAGATCGTCACCAAGCAGCTCGACGAGTTCGCGGCACGTCGTGGGCGGCTGCAGGCCGAGCGTGACCGCAGGCCGACCATCATGCTGGCCCCTGAACTGACCGCTCGCCAACACGACCCCGAGGTTGCCGAGTTGATCGCCGCCGAACAGAGCCTGTTCGAGGCAAGGCGCGCGGCCCGCGACGGCCAGAAGGCCCAACTGTTCAAGCGCGTTGGTCAGTTGCGCGACGAGATCCTAGGGCTGAAGGCGCAGCAGGTGGCGCGGGATCGGCAGGCGGCTCTGATCGAAGAGGAGCTGACTGGAGTGCGTGGGCTCTACGAGAAAAGCCTCGTCGCCATCAGCCGCAAGACCGCCCTGGAGCGTGAGGCCGCCAGCCTCGACGGACAGAAGGGCCAGCTCATCGCCTCGGTCGCACAATCCGAGGGCCGCATCGCCGAGACCGAACTCCAGATCATCCAGATCGATGAGGTGCTGCGCGAAGAGGCCATGAAGGAGCTGCGCGAGATCCAGGGCAAGAGCGCCGAACTGACCGAGCGACGTGTTGCGGCGGAGGACCAGCTCAAGCGCGTCGAAATCCGGGCGCCGAGCGCCGGCTTTGTCCACCAGCTCGCGGTCCACACCATCGGCGGTGTAATCACGCCGGCGGAACCGGCGATGCTGATCGTCCCGGCAGAAGACGCCTTGCAGCTCGAAGCTCGGATCAATCCGCCGGATATCGACCAGATCGGGCTTGGCCGGCCAGCGCAGATCAAGCTCCACGCCTTCAACCAGCGCACCACGCCGGAGCTCAAAGGCCAGGTCAGTCGCATCTCAGCCGATACCAGCCGCGACCAGCAAACCGGTGCGACCTTCTACACGATCCGCGTGACGATCCCCACCGAGGAATACGCCCGCCTCGCACCGCAGCACGTCTCGGCCGGGATGCAGGCCGAGGCCTTCGTCCAGACCGAGGATCGCACGCCCTGGCAATACATCATCAAGCCGCTCAGGGATCAGATCGCGAAAGCATTTAGGGAAAGGTGAACTAGGTCGGATCGGGCCGAGTTCGCGCCGAATGCTGATAGGGGGCGTCGGTTCAGATGACGAAGGGGCCTGCCTCAGCGTCAGGTGTATTGCGTGTCAAACGGCCCGCAAAGTTGCCCCCCGATCGGCGTCCAATGTTGACCCCTTGAGTATGCTCTACAGCGAGGAGACGGCGCGGCGGAGCTGGTCTGTGTTGCGCCGTCGCTACGGCCAAGGACTAGGCTATCGCGAGGACATCGGCAGGATGATGGAGGCTTGGTTCGAGGACCCGGGGCGAAACTCCGCGCGCGAAAAAATTGACGCCTGGCTCAAAGATGCGTGGCACGAATTGGTTCTGTCGAAGGTCGTGGAGAGTGCCGAATTGGAAGCCGCTCTCGATTAACGTGTTCGCTGCGATCTCATCTCAGGCTCCGTTTAAACCCCCCAGTAGTCTGCCGACGTTGGAAGTCGGGTCTTGCTCGGCGAAGGCCGTCGCCATCGCCGCCAGTGATGGCGGCGATATCAACGTGACGAGGCTCTACCTCATTCCTTCCCATCGAGGTTGCCGAGATCGATGATGGGTCAGTTGGGGCGACTGGGCCAGTCCGTCGGGATGAGCTTCTCTCCGGTTTTCAGGGTCCAACGGCCGCGCACAGCCCCCACATATTCCGGATCGTCCTCGATATACGCGTGCTCCAAGAGAATGATCTGTAGCCCCTGCTGCCGGGCAATTTCTTCGAACAGGAACCTGATGATTTTGCGCATCGCGAGACGGTCGCTGTCTTTGGCCATATCGGCGAGGCTCTTCTCGTCACCGCCCTCTGGATAATATGGCCGGCTGATCTGATCGATGACCAACAGACCTGGAACCGGTGCCTCGATATCCTGAAAGTGCTTCTGCAACGAGAATGAGAGCGCGAGGTGGATCGCCAGATAATTCTGGTCCGATCCGATCTCCGCAAGGCTAAGAACAGCGCGGTGCTTCTTTTCGACAATGGTCACCTTGGGAGTTGCATGGAACATCAGCCGTGCCCCGGTCACAGGCACTTCCGTAGGCAGGTCCGTCAGCATGGCGGTAGCGTAATCGCCAATAACGGTCTCCGCGTATCGAATCCGATCCCGCTTGGCCTCTGGATCAACTAGGTCCTTCAGAAGCCGGATGTCTCGCTCAAGTTCATCCAGATTTTCGGTCTGTTTTTCGACATCCTGCGCGGTCATTTCTAGGAACTGAGCTGCGCGCCCGGCTATAATCGCACGTTCCTCGGCTAGTGATGCGGCCTTGGCGGCATCTTCGCTAAGCCGAATAATGCCACTCATCTGGGCATCGACCTCCCGAAGCCGCCCGCCGGCCGAACCGATATCTTGGTCAAGTATTGCGGCCTCCTTGATCAACTCTGGGCGCAATCTCTCAACCGCGGCGACCTCTCCACTCACGAGTTCCAGAGAGTCGCGAATTTGAGCCGCCATTGCCTGCCCGGCTGGATTGTCGGATTCACAAACTGGGCACTTGCTGGAATCGAGTTTCAAATGCTTGATAAGGTTTAGCTTGTGAGCCTGCCCAACCGTCGCGGTCGTGTAGCCGGAAGCCTCTCTGATCGCCTGGGTCAATGCACGCTTCCTCTCGCGCATGGCTTGAAGGCTTGTGACGATTCGGGTCCGTTCCTCCTCAAGGACGCTGAGCTGGTCGCGAACATCACCGACCGATACCGTCGCGGGTGAGATAGTGCCCGCCACCAGCTCTTGCAGACGATCTAGAAGTGACTGATCCGACGCCGACTGATCAGGTTCAGCTACGAGCCCTACGGCAGCTGCCTGGCTCAGGAGGGTCATCGCTCGCTCGGTCGTTCGGCCGCGGCTTCGCTCTCTCGCCTTCGCCTCTCGCGAAAGCCTAGTATAGGCCGCTTCGAGCTGACGGAGTTTGCGTTCCGCCAGCACGGTTTCCTGATCGACTGCCCCCACGAAGAACGGAATCGTCGCTTTGATGTCCGGCGCCTTGTCGCTCCGATTCAGGTCGTGCAGCAGCGTGCCCCTACTGATGATGACGTCGCCGGAGAGGAACAGATAGGGCGTTACATCCCTGATGGTCGCCCGACCTTTCCCCGTTGCAGCGGCCAACTCTGGGCTATCGATGTCATCGATCCCAAAAGCTCGCTCGATAAGCTGGCGCGCGGTATCGCGGTTCGTCGGGCCCTCCAGGTCGGCGGCAATCTCTGGAATTTGCAGATTTCGCCCCGCTTTGACGTACATCATCGCGGTGCCCTTGCCAGCGCGCGGAATATTACGGCCTACAATCAACTCCTTGTCACCGTTGAGCCAGCGAACGGCCACTGCGACCGCATGCTCTCGAACGTAATACGGCAACCCGCAGCTAGAGGAACCCAGGCAGTAGTCAATAGCATCAATAATCGCCGATTTTCCGGTGCCGGACGCCCCGGTGATAATGTTTACGGCCCCCTCTTTGAAAGAGATGATTCTGCGCCTGCTGTCCGTGCTGTAGAACGCTATCTCAGCGACATTCCATCGTGTCACGGGCTTACTCCGAAGGCTGAGAATATCGTCGCAGAAGCACCGGCTTTACTCATCCAGGCGCCCAGTCGCTCCGCTCTCCGAAGAACCTGCCTTGGGCCGGGTGCTAAACTGTCAGCGACGGAAATGGGCAATCCGATTGGCCCGAGCTGAACCGTGCCGTCCTTGCATAGCTGTAGAGCCCGTGAGCTCAATCCGAAACGGATCGCCGCGGACACGATGGGAACTGATGCATCCAGTCGCTCGCTAAGATCGAACCGGATTGCTGGGTACCGGGTCAGCCACGCGAGAAGGCCAGTTTTCGCATTCGTTTCACTGAATGATTTTTCGGTGTCTCCCGACATCGCGATCGGCACCGCCAGGTAGAGTAGCCCGACATCTACCGAGGGCTTCTTGTCGACCAGGTAGGTCCGGCAAAATGCGGCAATCGTGAAGACACCAAATGCGGGATTGGTTTCCGCATAGAGATCGTGAGCGACCTTCATGGCTCGAAACCCAGGAGTTTTCTATAATCAGGATGCCATCCAACGTTTCCGTTGATGGAGAGCACTTGGTAGGAACCCCTGACATAGTGCGGGGATATTATTTGCGGCGAGATAGGCGCAAGGTCTCGATTCGCATCGGTGAGGGTCCAACGGAGCAGTTGGGAGCCTTTCCCTTTTAGGATCTGCTCCGATCCCCCTTGGCAGTCTTGGACCATGAACATGTGGCGATCGGCCCATGCTTCGACGAGAAGTTCGTCGTAATCCCTAATGACCTTGTCTCGGGCCGGGTTTTGAGTCGACCATCTCGAACGCTCTTCCCTAGCGCGCCATTCCTCGCGCACTGCAATTTTCAACTCTGCAGCACCGCCGCCGACGAGCTCGATTTGCCTACGGATCATACCGTCAGGCTGATAGGAGGGAGGCACTGGCGTCATGTCGAACGCACTAGTCAGTTCATCGAGCTGGATCGATCTGACGAGCTCCATGTGACGCTTAACTAGCTCAAATCGAGAGATGCCATACGCGCGCTTCTTCGTCAGCAGATCGAGAATTTGGGCGTTCCACCACTCGATCAGCTCGCGCGCGATGGCAGCTCGATCTTTGCGAAGAACGGAGGTGAATTCCGCAGCTAGCAGATTCTCAATCTCGGTTATGTTGGGTTGATTGGGCCTTATCCGGGCCCGTCTGAGAAGCTTTGATCTCTGCTCTGCATCCAGTCCGAGGAACGCTTTGCACGCCGCGAAACGTTCTGCATGCGGGAGCGATGGGCTGCCGGCCCGTGCTGCTGTCGCGCGCTCCGACAAAATGCGCTCGGCCTCGTCCAACAATGCTTGCTCCAGGACACCCCTGTCAGCGTTATCGTCGAGTAGCGCTTCAAGCGGAGAGCCAGGAGAAATGCCCGCGACCGCCACCAAGTGAAACCAGGTGTGGGACAGGTCTATCGACGAAAGCCCGTTGATCCAGGCTCGAAGCGTCTTCCAAACGGAAACACTGGCTAGTGTCAAAGCCGGAGGCTTGGCTTGAAGAGAATGCTTCAGCTGTTGGAGAAGTGTTTCCCCGTTGGAAACCAGATGGACGTCATCAAGACACTCGATATAGATCGTGGCCTCTTCGTCCGGATCGCGCCAGAGAAGTAACAGTGCGTATTGGCCTTGATAGAGAAAACCGAGCGCAGACGCATCCGCGCTATGCATACTCTCTTCCGACACCCCCAGCTCCCCGACGGCTTCATGAATCGTTGAGCTAATTCTCAAACCGTCGGCACCGGAAATGCAATCGAGGAGAAAGAATCATCACGCTGCGGTTGAGCAAATGACAGCAATCCTGTGGGCAGCAGCGGGTTGACGCCCTCCAGCCATCCCATCCGCAGCGCGAGGGCCCGGGTGATGAGCGAAGTGCTCGACTGCCGTAGTAGATCGGACGCTGGCAGCCGAGAAGCGTTGTTCGGATAGGTCTGCTTTCCGTCATCGGTCGAATATCGGCAGTTGGCGCGAAGCAGTGGCCTGCACTGTCACTGCGCCATCTCCCCTAGCCGACGCGCGATCTGGTTTGTCAGTACCAGAACTTCTCTATCGAGTCCGGCCGCGAGGTGAAGGCGAATTTCTGCGTCAGGCAGTGCAGGAAGGCAGGTCGACGAGACCTGCCGCAGGCGTGCTGACACGAGGCTCGCCTTCATCACACTGACCGCCAGTCCGCGTTCGACGATGGCCTCGACAGCCGTGAAGCTCGGGCTGACATAAGCCAGCCGCCATGGCCGCCTAGCCTCGTCGAGGAGGCTGCTGGCCCAGTTCCGAAACAGGCAGTCGGGGTTGGACAGCGCCACCGGCAGCGGATCGACGTACTCTACATGGCGGTCCGCCGCCGCGACCCAGATCGCTTTCTCCCTGCAGATCAGCATTCCATCGGAACTGCCCGCCGCATGCATCGCAATGACCGCGTCGAAGGAGCGGCCGAGGTGCTTCAGCAACCGCGACGTCAATCCCACCTCGACATCGATGCGGGCCGTCGGAAACTCCTCGGACATCTCTGCAAGGATGTGTGGGAGGTGCTTCGTCCCATAGTCCTCCATGAGGGCAAGACGCAGATGGATCTCGGCGCTGCGCCCGGCCAGTCGTGCAACCGCTGCATCATGCAGGGACAGCATACGGCGCGCATCGGCCAGCAGCATGTTGCCCTGCTCGCTAAGTTGCACATGGACAGTCGAGCGAACGAACAGCCGCGTGTCGAGGCGCTGCTCCAGCCTTCTGATTTGGGCGCTGACGGCGGCCTGTGTCCGGTTCAGCCGGTGGGCCGCGCGGGTGAACGACAGGTTGTCGGCAACTGCAACGAAGCTCCGCAACAGATCCGGGTCAAGGCTAGGCAGGCTCATGCGATTCCATTGTCAGTTTTAGTCGACTTATTTCATTCTGGCGTGAGCCGATCGTCGCTACAAGACTGCCTGCAGCGAAAGGGTACAAATGTATGCGGGCCTTTGGGCAGCGATCCTGTCGAGCGCATTCGGCGGCACGGCCATCGTAGCCACGCGCTTCCTGTCGGGAGCGCTCGATCCGATCACGATCGGAGCCTTCAGATTCGCCGGGGGCTTTCTCGTCCTGATGCTCCTGACCGTCGGGCAGACGAAACGCTGGCCGGCACGCTGCGACTGGGCTGGTGTCGCCGGTCTTGGCCTGCTGTTCTTCGGCCTCTTCCCTATCTTGTTCAATGCCGCGCTCATCTACACCACCGCCGCACGGGGCGCGCTCGCGCTGTCGACCCTCCCGCTTCTGACGATGACCGCAGCCGCCCTTCTTAGGGTCGAAGCGATGACAATCCGCAGGACGGCCGGCGTCCTGCTGGCCGTAGCCGGTGTCGCGCTTGCGCTGGCGAGCAATCTGGCGGATGCCCCGGCCGGCGCGTGGCGCGGCGACCTCATCATGATCGCGGCCGCCGGCTGCATGGCGCTCTACAATGTCTGGTCACGCCCCTTCGTTGCGCGCTCGACGGCCATCGCCTTCGCCGCTTCGGGCATGGGCTGCGGCGCCGCCGCGCTGTGCGTCCTGGCTCTAGCGACCGGCCGGGCATCGGCGCTCACCGGTCTTACCGGGCCGCAATGGCTCGCCCTCGCCTATCTCGCTTTCGTGGGTGGCGCGCTCGTCTTCTATCTCTGGGCCTTCGCGTTGGGGCGGACGCCGCCGACCCTCGTGGCCGTTTCCGTCGCCATTAACCCGGTGACGGCGGGACTGCTCGCGGTCCCCATGCTCGGTGAGGCCTTAAGCGAAAATCTGCTTGTTGGCCTCGTAGCGGTCACGGCAGGGATCGGGATCGCCGCCTGGAGAGGAGGTTCAAAGACACCGCCCCAATCCTGTTGAGGAAACGCGCCAGACGTTTTGCCGAACACGTGAACCGGCCAGCGTCACAATCGCACTGAGTCGGCTTTGCGGCAGAGCTCCAGCGTCCGCTTCTGGCGCTCGGCCGCCGATATCGTTCGATGATGCGCTGCGGAGTGGCCTAAGGTTGTCCGCAACTTTGGCTCAAGCCATCAGTCTGCTCTCTGCCGCCTCCCTCTAATCCGCGCGCTCGACCCGCATCGAGATAGAGCCGGGTCGGTCGAAGATCGAAGCCCCGCCCGTCACTTC
Source organism: Allobosea sp. ASV33 (assembly GCF_016428755.1). GTDB lineage: Bacteria > Pseudomonadota > Alphaproteobacteria > Rhizobiales > Beijerinckiaceae > Allobosea. The sequence continues at coordinate 40,709 of NZ_JAELTI010000003.1, read as the reverse complement.
GCCGAGGATGACGATACCGGGCTGAGGGACCTGGCCATCACGATAGTAGACAACGAAGTGGTCCGGGCCCCAAAGCCCGATCGTCCCATTCTTGAAGGCGCGCTGCCGTGCTGCGGCGGGCAGACCCGACGGCAAGCTTCCCGTTTTTTCCTGACGAAGGTGGTCCGTCATCGGAATTGTCAGCGGCAGCACGCCAAGCAGCGCCTTGGTCGCGGCGTTGTCGGCGAGCTCCGCCGTAACGGAACCCCACTCCGACGAGATCTTGATGCGTTCCTGAGCCATGGCTGTCCCGATCGTTGCGAGGAGTAGGGCGCCGGCGATCCGAGTGGCTTTGAGCGGCATTGTCCGATCCTCCGTAGTGATTGCCGTTCACCGATCTCCCGCCGGTCCAGCGGTGGGAGATCGGCCTGCGAGCCTTTGGCCTCCCCGAGGGCGGCGGCCCCATCGCTTCGGGTCCGGTCGAGATTAGGCGGAGAGATGCCGGCCGAAGAAGCTGGCCAGCTTGTCGAACGGGATCACGTCGACCTTGTCGTAGAGATCGACGTGGCTGGCTCCCGGAATGATCATCAATTCCTTCGGCTCCGCGGCCGCCGCATAGGCGGTTTCGCTGAAGTAGCGCGAATGGGCATTCTCGCCGTGGATCAGCAGAACCGGGCGCGGCGAGATCTCCTTGATGTAGGTCAGGAGCGGCATGTTCATGAACGAGAGCGGCGTCGTCCGGGTCCAGGAATTGCCCGAGTTGACCGCGCGCGGATGGTAGCCACGCGGCGTCCGGTAATAGTCGTGATAGTCGACCAGGAACTGCGCCTCGCCGCCTTTCAGATCATTGTAGGGCGGCTGGTAAGCCGGGGTTCCGTTCGCGGCGTCTTCCCAACGCTGCCGGCTCATCTGCGCCAGAATCTGCGTGCGCTGTTCGAGCGTCACGCTGTCGTTGTAGCCCTTCGACATGACCCGGGTCATGTCATACATTGTGCTGGCGACGACGGCCTTGACCCGCTTGTCCACGGCGACGGCGTTCAAGGCCATGCCGCCCCAGCCGCAAATACCGATGACGCCGATCCGCTCGCGGTCGACCGACGGGTGAAGGCCGAGATAGTCGACGGCTGCGCTGAAATCCTCGGTGTTGATATCCGGCGAGGCAACGTTCCGAGGCTCGCCGCCGCTTTCGCCGGTAAACGAGGCATCGAAGGTAAGCGTCACGAACCCGCGCTCCGCCATCGTCTGCGCGTATAGGCCGGACGACTGCTCCTTCACTGCGCCGAACGGCCCGCCAACGGCCAAGGCCGCCAATCGCCGATCGGCCCGGCTCTTGGGCAAATAGAGATCGCCCGCCAGGGTGATGCCGTATCGGTTCTTGAAGGTGACCTTCTGATGATCGACCTTCTCGCTCTTCGGGAAAGTCTTGTCCCAGTCCGCTGACATGTTCTGTGCCTTTGCATTGGAGATATTGAGGAGCGGCGCGGCTGCTAAGGCGGCGACGCCCGCACCGGTCAGCTTCATCAAGTCGCGACGGTCCAGTCGTGCGGACGACGCGGTGATCGTGTTGGTGTCCATCGAAATCTCCCCGTTCTCTGTGACTATTCGGGTTTCAGCAGACGTTTTCCGTTGCCGATCAGCGCGATGCCGATGGCGGCCAGGGCGACGCTTCCCAGGAAGGTCGCGAAGATCGACAGGCCATCGAGCAGCATCCCGCCGACCACGGCCCCGAGCAGGATCGAGGCCTGGATCGCCGCGACCATCAGGCTGCCGGCGGCCTCCGGCGCATCGTCGACGTTCTGCGACATCCAGGTCATCCAGATCACCGACATGGCGGTGTTCATCGCACCCCAGACAGCCAGGAAGAGGACCACTGCGGCGAGCGAGCCGCCGAGCAGCAGGAGAGCAATCGTGCAGCTGCCCATCAGCAGCGCTGGCAGCTTCAGGAGGGGAGCGACGCTGCCATGCAGGAAGCGGCTGGAGCCCCAGGTTCCAACGAAGCCAGCGCAGCCGAGCACTAGCAGCAGGATCGAGAGCGTCGTCACATCGGCTCCCGTCACCTGTTCGAGGAACGGGCGCAGGTAGGTGAACATCGTGAAGGCCGAGCCCCAGGACAGCATCGACGCGATCAGGCCGCGCAGGAAATACGGACGCTTCAGCAGGCCGAACATGGTCCTGAAATCCTGGCGCTGGCCCGCCGGCAGCGACGGCAGCGCGATCACATGCCAGACGAGGTTGACGACGACGATCGGCGTCAGCGCCCAGAACACGGCGCGCCAGCCGAACAGGCCGCCGAGATAGCTGCCGACGGGCGCGGCGAAGGCGGCCGCGATGGCTTGCCCGCCATACATCAGGGCCAGCGCGCGAGGCACCTCGCTTACAGGAACCAGGCGCATGATCACGGCCGTCGCGAGCGCCCAGAAGCCACCGATGCAGATCCCGAGCAGGGCGCGACCGAGCATCAGCACCGCGAAGTTCGGGGCGGCCGCGACCAGGACCAGCGAGACCAGCATGAGGGCCGTCATCGCGACCAAGACCCGTTTCCGGTTCAGCGTCCCGGCAGCCGTGGTGATGGCCATGCTCGCTATGACCGCGAAGAGGCCGCTGATCGAGATCGCCTGTCCGGTCTGGCCCTCGGTCGCGCGCAACCCCTCGGCCATCGGCGTCAGCAGGCTGACTGGCATGAACTCCGAAGCGATCAGCATCGCCACGCAAAGCGCCATCGAGAGGACGGCGCCCCAGGCGGCGATCGGCTTGGTTCCTTCCTCCGATACGGCGGTAACCGCCATGTTGGGTCGCTCCTGCATCTGTTGATGCGGTGCAAAATAGCGGTTCAGGCTCGAAACGATTACCCGCCGAAATTGGAATGCACTGATCGATGTGATCGATTAATCTCGGGGGGCAGATGCCGAGGGTTCTCATGGACAAGACCGATCTCAACCAGCTCCGGTGGTTTCAGATCGTGGCCGAGGAGCACAGCTTCACCCGGGCGGCGGCGAAAATCGGCGTCGCGCAATCGACTCTCAGCTACGCGATCAAGCAGCTCGAAGATCGCATGGGCGTTCGCCTTTTGACCCGGACCACGCGCAATGTCGCGACCACGACCGCGGGCGAGCGGCTGCTCCAGACGATCACGCCGCGGATCGCGGAGATCGAGGACGAGATCGCGGCGCTGACGGCATTGCGCGACAAGCCGTCGGGCTCGGTCCGGCTGACACTATCCGACCATGCGCTTGAAAGCGTGGTCTGGCCGAAGCTCAGGCCGGTCCTGCGGGATTATCCCGACATCAATGTCGAACTGATCCTCGACAGCACCTTCCGCAACATCGTTGAGGAGGGCTTCGATGCCGGTGTCCGGCTGGGCGAGAGCGTCGAGAAGGACATGATCGCCGTGCGCATTGGTGCCGACTGGCGGTTGGTTGCGGTCGCCTCGCCTGGATATCTCGCCGCGCACGACGTCCCAGAACATCCGCATGATCTGGTGCGCCATGTCTGCATCAACATGCGCCACGAAACAGCCGGCGGGCTTTATGCTTGGGAGTTCGAAAAAGCCGGAAAGGAATTGCGTGTCCGGGTGAGCGGCCAGCTCACCTTCAACAACTCCTACGCCATGATCGATGCGGCGGTGAGCGGCTATGGCATCGCCTACGTCCCCGACGACATTGTGGAGCGGCAGATCGCGTCGGGCGAACTGGTCAAGGTCCTGGACGACTGGTCGCCCTTCTTCGACGGTTATTTCCTTTACTATCCCAGCCGCCGCCAGAACCTTCCCGCCTTCAAGGTCGTTGTCGACGCTTTGCGCTACCGAAGCCAGGCCGGATCAGGACGGTATTCTGGCCTGGGCTGAAAGTCCGCTTTCCGGCAGGCGTCGAATGTCCGGAGTTGGCGCCAACCCGTTTGCCCCGGAACTCAAGCAACGGCTCGAAGCCGGCGAGCAGCGTCCCGATCGCAAGATTTGCCATGAACATGGCCACACGTTGTTGAGTTGTGCAGCAGCGCCGGACGCCAGATTTTGACAGGAGTGGTTGGCCGACATCTTGCAATCGATAAATTGCACGCATAGGTAGGTATCGGTTCCGCATGGTAAGCGGCAACGTAACTCAAAGGGGGCTCTTGATTGATTAAGGTGTTCATTTCGCATCAACGCGCCGATGCGGTAAGTGCAGCCGCAATTGCGCACCGGCTGAGAACGTATCATTCGATTGAATCGTATTTGGACGTGATCGATCCATATCTCTCGAAGGGCGAAGACCTGGCTGCTCATATTCAAGCCGAAATGGGAAAATGCACGCAGTTGCTGGCCGTTGTATCGGAAAACACGCGCCATTCTGCTTGGGTGCCTTGGGAAATCGGCGTTGCGACGGAGAAAGACTTTCCTCTAGCGACGTATCTCGATGGTTCCGCTTGGCCACCTGAGTTCCTGGAGAAGTGGCCCTATCTTCGCTCGCCTTCTGACCTCGACACTTATGCCCAAGTTTCAAAAGCGACTGAGCAAGCATTTGTTAGGAAGCGTGCCTTCGACAGTATCGAAGTAGCTCGCTCGCGGTCGACGCGTGAGTTTTTCACCGACATTCGTAGGAAGCTCGGCCAGTAACATTTGCTATTAATTCAATATGGAGGCCAATATTATGGCTGATACAAAAGTCGTTTTCGTAGCTTTTGCAATTGAAGATGAAAGACAGCGGGATTTCCTAAAGGGTCAATCTTTGCACCCTCGGCAACCCTTCGAATTCATCGATATGTCGGTGAAGGAAGCCTATGATTCAGGTTGGAAGGATAAGGTCCGGACTCGCATCCGTCGTTCGCACGGCGTGATCGTGCTGGTCAGCCGGAGCTCGCTTAACTCATCCGGCCAGAAGTGGGAGATCGCCTGCGCCAAGGAGGAAGGCAAACCAATTCGAGGCATCTGGGCTTATTCGAACGACCGGCAGCAGATCCCCGGCGTGACTACTTACGAGTGGAGCGACAAGAACATCAGCGACTTCATCAATATGCTCTGAGGCTCCAGCAAATGAGAAAAGCACTTATTGTCGGCATTGACCATTACGATAACATCAGCCCTCTCAGCGGCTGCGTAAATGACGCCTATGCCGTGAAGGCCATGCTGGAGCGCGATGCTGACGGGTCGGTCAATTTCCAGACCCCTCGTCTTATGGTGGGCACCGGGCCAGGTCGTGGCGTGATACGGCGCGACCTCCGTGAAGCAGTCCGGGAACTCTTTCAGGATCGGTCAGACGTCGCACTGTTCTACTTTGCGGGGCATGGTTACATCGACGAAACCGGAGGTTTCCTCTGTTCTTCCGACAACGCGGATGGCAACGATGGCTTTCCGCTCGCTGAGCTGATGACGTTTGCCAATAATTCTCAAGCCACAAATAAAGTCATTATTCTGGACAGCTGCCATAGCGGCGCTGTCGGTGGCTCACACATCCATAATGCTTTCTCTGAGATCAAGGACGGCACGACGATCCTCACAGCGTCCAACAAAGATCAATATGCGATGGAGGTACTTGGCGGCGGCGCGGGCGTTTTCACAACGCTGCTTGTCGATGCACTCAATGGCTCGGCGGCAAACCTGCTCGGCGAAGTAACGCCAGGAAGTGTCTACGCTCACATTGACCAGTCTTTGGGTACTTGGGGCCAGCGCCCGGTCTTCAAAACCAACGTGCAGAAGTTCATATCGTTGCGTAAAGCGGATCCGCCGATCCCGCTGCAGGATCTGCACGCCCTGACCATGCACTTTCCCGCTCCGGGCTTTCAGCTGCGGCTCGACCCTGCCTACGAGCCGGAGCGCAATGAGGAGCAGAAAAAGGATTCCACAATTCCGCCTCCGGACCCTGCCAAAACAGCGGTATTCGCAATGCTACAGAGGTACGCTCGGGTTAATCTCCTCAAGCCGGTCGATGCCCCCCACATGTGGCACGCTGCTATGGAGAGCAAAGCCTGCGAGCTAACGGTCCTGGGTGAGCATTACCGCAGGTTGGTTGAGCAAGGTCTTATCTAATTGGGTATGGCGGCGAACTGGTGCTCTCAGGCACTCAATGAGCTGATGGAAGCTCTGGCTTCCATTGAGCATGAGCGTTGGGCTCACTGGCAAAGCTATGTGCACAGCAAAGCGATCCGTCAGCCTGACGGATCGCTCCTGCTGCCTCCCGAGCTGGTGGAGAAGTGGGAACGGCAGATAGCGACCAAATACGCGGACCTTACCGAGAGAGAGAAAGAGAGTGATCGCGAACAGGTCAACAAGTATCTGCCGCTGATCGCCCAAAAGCTCGGCGGCGCGAAGGAGTAGGGGCTCTTAGAGGCCCCATTGTCGCTCGCGACCCAACCAACGACCTTGCTCTGCTGGATTCGGAGCACCGAACCGAGGAGACGCCTTCGATCCAGATGACTACACGTCTGAGCGAAACCGTCGGCCCGTCCGGCTATTTGGAGGCAGCAGCCCCTTAGTCGCAATGGCTCGTCTATTGGCAATATCCTTGTTTCCGAGGGGCTAGCATGCCGCTGGGAAGGTCGTCGACGGCCTTGTTGCTGATCTAACGGAAGCCGCTAAAGGTCGGGCCCCGGAAGCGGAGCTAGAACGTCCGCTCCCGGGCAATGTTCCAATGTCTGTTCCTGGCGCATTCAAGGTGCGGGACGACGGCAGTACGGCTGCAGACCAACAGCCTCGCGGGGTCGACGAGGCCGATCGCCCAAGACAACTCCAACAAAATGCTGCTAGGCCAAGAGCAGCATGGTGATGCGCAAAGGTGAACGGAGTGGCCGCTAAGGGATCGCGCATTCTCAGGCGCTCGCGTACGCTGGTCATAACCCCGCGGTATTGGCGGCAGCGGCTGGTGTTCTGGCTTGGAGCGCTTGCCATTGGCGTTGCTAGCGCAGGCTTCGCACGGCTTGCCGATCTGGCGCAGCATCTCTTCATGGGAGCCGCTGGACGACAGGATGGATGGCGCTTCCTGCCCCTCTTGGTGACGCCCCTCGGCTTCGGCGTCTGCGCCTTTGTGGCGGCGCGCTTCGTCCAAGGCTCGCAGGGCAGCGGCATTCCCCAAGCCATCGCCGCGCGCCACCTGCGTGACGATGCCGAGCGCTCCGCCTTCCTGTCGCTACGCATCGCGGCCGGCAAGATCGTGATGACGGTGCTCGGCCTGCTCTGCGGCGCTTCGATCGGCCGCGAGGGGCCTACGGTACAGGTCGGTGCCTCGATCATGCTGCAGGCAGCCCGCTGGGGCGGCATGGCGCAGGCACGCGGGCTCATCCTCGCGGGGTCCGCCGCCGGCATCGCTGCAGCCTTCAACACACCGCTCGCCGGGATTGTCTTCGCCATCGAGGAGATGAGCCGGACCTATCAGGCCCGGACCAACGGCATCGTTCTGTCGGCGGTCATCATCGCGGGGCTGGCTTCGCTCGCCATCGTCGGCAACTACACCTATTTCGGCTTCACAAACGCGACGGCAGAACTGAAGCGTGACTGGCTCCTCGTGTTGTCCTGCGGCGTCGTCGGCGGCGCATTCGGCGCCTGCTTCAGCAGCTCCATGGTCGCTCTGACGCGGCGCATCCGCCGCTGGCGGGCGACGACGCCGCTCAGGCGCACGCTGTTCGTGGCTGTCGCGGCTGGTGTTGCCGTAGCGATCATCGGCGTTCTAACCCACGGCATGACCTTTGGTACTGGCTATGCCGAAGCGCGGAGCGCCATCGAGGGCGCGCCCCTGCCCGCCTCCTTCTTCATCGCGAAATTCCTGGCAAGCCTGGCGTCGTCCATCTCGGGCATACCAGGGGGACTTTTCGCGCCGTCGCTCTCGGTCGGGGCCGGACTCGGGAGCGCATTGGGTCAGATCCTCGGCTCGCCGATCGGCCTGGCCGCCGTGCTCGGCATGGCCGGCTATTTCTCGGGAGTTGTCCAGGCGCCCATGACGGCCTTCGTGATCATCCTGGAAATGACCGGAAACCACGACAATGTCATCGCGTTGATGGCCGCCTCGGTGCTTGGCTACGGCACTGCGCGTCTGATCACGCGCGAGCCGCTCTATCATGCCTTGTCGCGCCTGTTCATCGCCGATGTCCTGCGCCAGCGGCGGGCTTTGACAACCGCGCCGGTACACTGACCATCTTGGGTATAGCCGCTGAAATGCGTATAAGCTGAACTGCCGATCTGCTTTGGTCGCGGTTTGCCATAGCGACCTAACGTGGACAGGTATCGAAAATCACCACCCCAAGCGGATTGGCAAATCCCTTGTGGCTACTGGAGGGGTGTCGGGGTAAGACGCTTTTATGCAAGCAAAGCCCGTGCTCCAACGCAATAACGTGAAGGTCTCTGGGGCCGGCGGCCGGCCGATGATGTTTGCTCACGGGTTTGGTTGCGATCAGAATATGTGGCGCCTGGTCGAGCCGGCGTTCCGTGACAGCCACAGGACCGTGTTATTCGATCACGTCGGCGCCGGCTGTCCGACCTCTTTGGGCGCGGACTCCGGGACGCTTTAGCCAGTGGACCCGCAGACGACTTCGCGGCGGAAGCGTGCGCCTGACGAATCTTGGCCGCTGATCGGCCCTTCGGATGCCTCGACGTTGCAATCAAATCCAGGGAACCGGGCACTCGCCTGGCGGAGCGGGAAGGGTGCTGTTCACAGGCGGGTTGGGATAATATTGCGTGGACTGTTGGACGTCTTCTGCAACAGCCTCGCCCGCCAGCAGTCGGATCAATTCAAGAGCTTCATCGAGCCCGGACGAGATCCCTCCCCCCGTTAGACGGTCGCGATCGCGTACGAAGCGAGGGTATCCCTCCTCAACCACGACGTTCGGAAAGCGTTGCGGGAAACAACTCAGGAATGCCCAATGGGTCGTGGCGCGATACCCATCGAGCAGCCCGGCGGCAGCCAGGAGCATGGCGCCCTCGCAAACCGAACACATGAACCGAGCTGTTCGAGCTTGAATGATCAAGAAGGACAAGTAGGCGCTCTGGGGATCACCTATGATTCGCGCCAGCATCTTCGGGTCACCGCCGGGCACCCAGACCACGTCATACCGCGGCGCGCTGACGAAGGTCTGTCTGACCTCAAACGAAAACCCTTGGCTTCGAAATCGTTTCAACCCCGCATTCTCAGCGAGCAGCTCGACCTCGAATCCCGCCCAATCGAACATTTCGAACGGGCCCGTAACATCTAGCATGTCGACTTCGTCATAGACGGGGATGCCGATTTTCATTTGTCCGCTCCAAGCTCCTGCATAGTCCCACGAAAAATCTGAAAGCTTCCATCGGCACCCGTGATGTGCGTCGTGATTTTCCAATCGCGATAATCTTCAAGGTGCACGACAGTTGGGAACGGCAGATTCCTGCCAAGTGACCAGGAAGAGCAGATCGCGCAGTGGTTCCATCTCGATCGTTACGGTCTCAGGTGATCCCTCGGAAAGCGTGACGTCGGCGTTCGATTGGAGAACAGCCGAACCCGAGCCGCCGCCAGTTGCAGCGTCGCGAGGGGTGCGTAGCCGATCCCGAACCGGCCGAGTTCGAGACGCCACGGCGGCTCGCCCGCCAGGCCGATGCGCTCCTCGCCGCCTCGACGTAAAGCTCGTGGGGGAACGATCGGGCGATCATCGACGCGGAAGCCGCCATCCAAAGTTGCCAGGTCGGCCCCCTCCCTTGGCCGTCGGCGAGGATCCATGGTTCGCTCCTTGTCGGGGGCAATAGGCTCCCTGCGACGCCGAGCGGCACAAGACTAGCCACCCCCTTTGACGCCTCGGGACGCGGAAGACAGGCAACGTGCCATAGCTTCCAGTTTCGACGTTCCGTACCCGGCGGCGTCGGCCCAGTTGCGCAGCCGATCGGTCGTCACCTCCTCCGACACCGTCGAGCCAGTCATCGGTGGCTTGGCCCGAGCGAGGATCACGGAAACGACGCCTCTTCCGATGCCTTCGTAGGCGCGGATATCGGCGGACGTGCCGGGCTTGTGCCCGGTTCGACACCTATCCGCCTTTCCGCCGTCGGGCTTGGACTGGAATGGAGGCAGCAAGCCCGATTCCGCCGGACCGCATCGGGCCCCGACAGGGATCGGCCCGACGGCAGGCAACGGCGTGACCGCGCCGGTTCGCAGGAGCTGATGCAGGGCGACCGAGCCCTCGCCGAACGCAGGGCCGGTGTCGCTCACGATGGCGAAAGTCGAATGTGCGCCGTATCGCACCCAAGCCAGCGATCCCTTGAGGTCCGCGCGCTCCAAGGGCACGACCAATCCGGGTATGGCTCCGGAGTCGAGATACGCGGTTTTCCCGTCCTTGCGGTGACGAAGCGAGGTCGTGGATACGTAAGGCCTCACGCTCGTGCCCGAAACCGACGCGATCGCGTCACCCAGTTTCGGCTGCCCCTTCCCGTTGCCGACCAGGAAACGTCCCTCGCGTGGCCGCTCGCACGGCACGAGCGAGCTGCCGGGAAGGATCGGCTCCGCCTCGATCGCGAAAACGCAGAACTCGGGCGTCCCCGAACCGAAGGCCCCGAGCTCCGCTCGCCTCCATTCCGAGGCGCATAGCGCCTGGTTGGCCACGCACCCGACCTTCTTGCCGCCGCGGCTGAGGTTCACGCCGTTGTTCAGATATGTAAGCCCATGATCGCCGGGGAGATACGAGGCGGCCGCGCCGTCAGGGTTCACCGCCAGCTTGGTTTCCATCAGGATCGCCCCGTCCGCGAAGACGATATGTCCCGCGGCGTCGGCGACGGGGCAACCCGTCGGTTGCCCGACCGCGCTGCCGACGCCGAAAGATGTCGCGACGAGGGCGAGCGCGAGTACCGGGTTCTGCGATCTCATTGAATACCTTTCCCTCAGAAGACGAGCCGCGAAGGGCCCGCGCCTACCATTCCCTCAAACGCCAGCGCCGGGCGAGTTCCTTTCCGATCGCCGCCGGTAGGACAGTGATCCCTCCGCGTGCGACTTCCGACGCATAAGCAGCCAGCCCCTCAACGAGCGGTCGCCATTCGGCGCGTGGGTCGGCCACGTAGTCCCAACCGGCGGCCAACCAAGGGCAGAACCCGCCGACGATACCCGTTGCGGCTCGGGTCCTCGTTGTCGTGAATTCCGGGAGATCTGGGGTGAACGGCCGTCGCTCAGGAACGCCAGGGATGTCGACGAGCAAGGGACCGCCTTCTCCGCCTCGAACAGTCATCTCGCCCAGCAGGACGATGTCGTACGGGACGGGCTGATTCCGGGACCGGTAGAACCACGCCATCCGTCGGATGTTGTCGAAGTCGGCTATGGCTCGATAGAGGTAAGCGCATACGACGCCCAAAAACGGGTCGGCGTGCTTGCCGCTCCGCAGTTGGGTCGCGAGCCGATCCACGTCGCGAGGTGCGAGCTCGCCCGAGATCAGGCTGGCTATGGCGTCGAAAGCCGACCGCAGCGTCGAGGGCATCGATCCCTCTCCGTACCCAATCGCGAAACCGCCGCCCGGCTCGCGCAGGACCACCTGGGTGAGCTTTGGGAAGGCCACCGCGGGAACAACGAAATGGTCTTCGGTTTCGAACAGCATCTGGTTGCCGCGACTGCGCTCGACCGTGGCCGAGAAGCTTTCGGCTCCCGGAACCTTGTCCAAGCGGCGCACGGCCAACTCACTCCAGGCCGAAATCACCTCGAAGCCGTGCACGCGTAGGTTCGCCGAACGGCCGCCATTCTCCGGGCGCCACCGCGCCGCCGTACTCGCCGAAGCGCGCAAATCCGCCGCTGACTGACGTCGGGCGTGAGCGACGGCTTTACCCTCCAGCCGGCGGACGGTCGCTGCCTTTTCGGATCCGGCCCCCGCCTCGCCGATCCCCTCCAGCTTCAGAAGGTCCTCCACGACCGGCTTCGCGTCGCCGGGCAACCCCCGAAAGCCGGCGCCTCCCGAAAAATGCGGGGAGCCTTTCGCGAAGCTAAAGCCAAGCAACCGGGCGCGGAATTCCTCGTCGTCGACGATGCGCTCGAAAGTCTTCCTGACGTCCGAGCGCGCGACCGCGGGTAGCTCGGCGCCGAGGGCGCTCGCGGACGCGGCGGTCGGCCACTCCTGAAGTCGCGGATCGCCGGCAGGCGGGCGGGCCTTCTCGAAAAGGACGAGAGGCTTGGGGTCGACCATGCAATGCGGATAGAGCTCCAGGCCGTAGTCCGCGGCCCTCTGGGTCGCGCGTTCGCGCGCCGCGAGCCCGAGGCCAGACGTCGTGAGCGAACCCTCGTCCAACGCTTCGGCTTCCCTTCCCCATAGCACGTCGACGACGACGCCCGAGAAGATGCACTTTCCGGGCAGCGCCGAGGCTTGGTCGCCGACCATGTAGGCCCTCTTGCCGTCCTGGCACGCCGACAACCGGTCGAACAACGGGCTGCGCACCCCCGCGCCTTTGCCGTCGATCGCCCTGCGCGCTTCGTATCGCAGCAGGTCGAACGTAGGCGGCCCCTCGCGGCACGCGTCGGAAACGAGCGTGATCCGCCCGATCCCAAAGCGAAGCAGCTCCGCCACGAATCCGTCCACGTTGACGCGGTAGCGCCTCTCGATGGCGTCGCTGAACAGCCAGAACGCGCTGTTGATTTCCGGCCCGGCGAGACCGTGTCCGCAATAGCTGAGCAGCAGGTGATCGACAGGCTCGCGCCCTGCGGCGAAAAGCTGATCGACCGCCGCCTGTACGCGAGCGGGGGTCACGGGGCCGTCGCCGGGGGCGTCGGTCACTACGACGACGTTGTCTTCTCCGTAGCCAGCGGCGCGCGCCCACTCCCCCAAAGCCTCGGCGGCGAGAGCGGCTCCTTCGAGCGGGGCGAAGCTCACCGCGTCGCCGGGGACTGGGCTCAATATCCCGACGCCGATCGAAAGACAGACCCGCCTACCCATGCCTCGCAGCCTCCGATATCCTCACGAAGCGCGGACTGGACAATAGGCGGTCAAGTGGCGCGGGAAGTCGCCAGCGAGGGCTCCCTCGCCGGGTCAGCCGCTTCGTTAGAATGGCCGACGCAGCGACGGCCATGGCGGGAACGTGCCAATTTCCCGCCGTCATCGGCACGAGCATCCACGGCCAGCACGCGCAGACGCACCATGCCCCGTGCTCTACCCCGAAGACCGCCGCGTCGCGGTCCGCGCGCCAGCCGAGGCTCGTGATACGACCTAGCCGATGACCGCGATCGATCGCGCGCGCCTGCCAGGGACTCGCGCTCCAGACGAGCGCCACGGTGACAGCGGCCGCCACGACGGCAACGCCGCCGCCCGTGGCGAGCTGTAGCCATAGCGCCGCGGTCGCCAGCGGGATCGCCGCCAGCGACCATATCCAAAGGTAGCCGAGCGCGAACAAGGTCACCGCGCCCGGTCGACGGCGCGGGACGACCGACCGCCAGACATGGAGGATCGGGTGCGCCAGCAATACCGGCATCATCGCCGCCAACATGACGAGCCAATCGAGGAGCAAGGCGCTCGGCGAATACGCCGCGAACGCATACCCCAAGGCCTCGATCGGGCTGGCTGCTAACGCCGACGCCACCTCGCTTCCGCAGAAGCCAGCCAAGGCGGCGTCGTTCGCGCGGACAGCCGCCATCAGCATTCCGCCCAAGGAGATCCCGACGAGGAAAATCCAGGGAGGCCGCCCAAAGCTACGGAGGAGAAGGCCGGCGCGCACGGCTCAGGGCGGGGTAGCGACGCCGGTTCGCTTCAGCAGGCTCACCTTATCGACGGTCAATGGAACATCGGAGGAGCTGCCCTCGACGGGAACGAGCGTCACCCGAAGGTCTGCCCCGACAGGATCGCCGGCGGCACGGAGGCGATCAGCTATCTCCGTGATGTCGAGCGCGCGCGAAAGCCCGTTGGCGCCGTGACCCGCCCCTCGCCTCGACGCGCGCTGAAGGCCGAACAGATCGACGGAGCCGGCCCGCAGGCCCTCGTGGGACGCGGGATCCGCGCCGACGGGCAGGTTCACGTAGACGTCGAGCAAGGCCGTCGGAGCCTCGCCCCGAATGCCCTCCAGTTTCAGGTAGAGGCGCGTCGTCTCCTTCCCCGGGGCGGTGACGCCCATGCTGGTCACCGCGGCTTTCGTCGCCGCGAGATCGACACGGACCGTCGTGACCGCCGCCTGTCCCGTGAGGACGACGGCTTCGCCGTTCGACCCGAGTGAATCCACCCGTTGGCGCTCGGGCGGTCCCATCCCGACGGTCGCTACCATGGCAGCACCCGGGGTCACCCCCGTTCCCTTGTTCAGGTCGTCGTAGGTCGGATGGAGCTTACCGCCTCCCAGCGTATCGCGCGCGCTGAAATAAATGCCCGGATCCTTGCCGTCGACGCTGGGCAGGATGAAGCGTCGGTCGGTTGGCCCGTCGAGCCAACGCGGATCGCGGGTCATCGTTTTCCCCTTGGTCCGCATCCAGGCTTCCCACAAGCGGTCGATATTGCAGTGGTGAAGCCAGAATAGCGGATCCAGCCCCGCGAAATACGGATTGCCCATGAAGCCACCCAACATCGAGTGGACGGAATTGTGGGGATTGAATTCCAGATCCCCGCTGGCGTCCGCGCCGGGATCGAAAGGCTTCTCGCCGCCGCCGAAGCCGATGCTTCCGTCGGCGCTGACAAGAAAATCGTTCTCGGCCATCGCCCCTAGGCCGAAGCGTTGCGGCGACACGTTCGGGAGGCGATCCGTCAGCCTGCGCGGATATCTCCGCAGCGGGTTCTCGGAGCCGTCGGGCATTTTTTCCGCGACGAAGGGCTCCGGGATATCCCGCGCCGCCGGGTTTCCCGGGTCGAGATAATTCCAGTAGGGAAGCGTCCACTCGGCGCCCGTGAGTTCTTTGACCGTGGCGGCGACGATCGCCTCGAAGGCCGCCAGGTAGCCGCGGTGCCACGGAAGGAAATACCAGCTGCCGTGCTGGCATTGGTCGCCGTACGTACCATCCTCCAGTTCCGGTGGAATCTGGTCCGCCTCGCTGATCACGTTCGCCTGAACCCACCAGGGCCGGTGGAACCCGTGCATCGCGGCTAGAAACTTCCAGCTGGTACGCTCGGAGATCGGCTTATTGTCCAGATGACGAACCGCCATCGCGTAATGCAGAAGCGTGTCGTTCCAACCCTTCCCTAAGGTTGCGACATCTCGCCTGACGGAAGCCATGAGCCCCTCCCCGCTAATGTCACCATCCTGCTTGACACAACGCATGCGTGCAAGACCGCAGAAATAGAAATTTTGTCGAATACCTGCTTTCGAAAAGTGAGATAAGTAAAAGGCGAAGCCGCGCCCGCCAACCGGGAAACTGACGGACAAAAATGATCACTCTTCCGTTGGCCGCGGCCGTTTGGGAGCTCCGGTCCGGCGACACGACGCTCCCCGCGGAAGACGGCGTCTTCCGCAAATATATGTCGGAAGAGGAACGCGCGGCGTAGCCCCCGACGCGTTCCCCGCGCCACTCGTGCTTTCGGCCGTATGCCGAACCTTGGCCCTGCCGGCCACGCCGTGGCCATTGAATGGGCGTCGACGGGAGCGGCACATCCGCGTTCATGTCGAATCCGAGCTGGGGCTACAAAGCCATAAATCCGCGCGCCGCAACTGGCGCGTGCGCCGATTTTTTGGCACAGCTCGCCGAAAGGATAAGAGGGGCGCGAGTTGGCGACCGATCAAACAACGCCGTCGATTCACTCTGAAACCGGTGTCCCGTCGCGTGCGATCGCCTTCGCCTTGGTCGCGATCATTCTTTTGCCGGGACTTGCTTACGCGGGCTTGCTGCTGAGCCGCTACGCGTCAGCTGAACGCGCGCGCTACGAGCAGGACGCGCGGACGGTCGCGCAGGCCGCCACATCCCTCATCGATCGGCAGCTGCTGGGATGGAAGGCGACCTTGCAGACGCTCGCGACATCCGCCCACCTAAGAACCGGAGACCTGCGATCGTTCTACGACCAGGCGATCTCGGTCAGGCCTTTCGTCGAAGGCGAAATCGGCCTGCGCGACCTGGACGGGAAGCTGATCCTCAGCACCGCGTCGCCTTTCGGCGCGGATTTGCCGCCGTCTCGTATACCGAGCCCGGTCGGGCAGGCCATCGCCACCCCTTTCGTTTCCGACGTCTTCGTCGGCGCGATCGTCGACCGTCCGCTGGTGGCAGTCGTCGTGCCTGTTTCGGTGGGCGGCGAAGCGAAGTACCTGCTCCACGCCAGCGTTGCGACGACGGTCTTACACGACTTGGTCCACCAGGCGCTGCCGCCGGACTGGATCATCGGCGTGGGCGACAACGCCGGGCGTTACGTCCTCCGCTCCGACGACGACGCCGGTTTCCGAGGCAAGCCCGGCGACCCGGAATTCCTAGCCAACGCTGCCGGCGAGAGCGGAACATTCCTCGGCCGCAGCGCGCGCGGCGAAGGCGTGCTGGTGGGTTACGAGAGGTCAGACGTCTCGGGCTGGCTGGTTGCCGCGAACGTCCTGCAATCGACGGTGGAGCGCCCCCTATGGCGGGCTTTGATCGCGCTCGCCGGGTTCGGCGGGGCGGCGCTCATCGTCGCCGGGCTGGGCGCCGCCCTGCTATGGCGCGCGATTGAAAGGCCCCTCGCCGTCCTGACGGCTGCTGGACGCGATCTCGGCAAGACGGATGTCGGGATCGCCCTGCCGACGCGGCTGCGCGAGTTCAGGGCGCTCCGCGATACTCTCTCGTTGGCGTCGCGCCAACTGAAGCGTGACAGCGATGAGCTGGAAAGACGCGTTGCCGAGCGCACCACCGATCTCCGGGAAGCCAACGCCCGTCTGGTAACGGAGGCGGAGCGACGCACCCGCCTCGAAGGGATGCTCGTCCAAGCCCAGAAGATGTAGGCGATCGGAAACCTGACCGGGGGCGTCGCGCACGACTTCAACAACCTACTCCAGGTGATCGGCGGGAACCTGCAGCTTCTCTCCAGGGACATCGACGGGAACGATCGCGCCAAGGCGCGTGTCGAGAAGGCAATGGCCGGCGTGGCGAGGGGTGCGCACCTCGCCTCCCAGCTCCTCGCCTTCGGCCGCCGCCAGCCGCTGGAACCTAAGGTCGTCAATGTCGGGAAGCTGATCCGGAGCATGGACGACCTGCTGCGGCGCACGATCGGCGAGGCCGTCAATATCGAGACGATCGTGGCCGGCGGACTATGGAACACATTGGTCGACCCGACCAACCTTGAGAACGCGCTGCTGAACCTCGCGATCAATGCGCGCGACGCGATGGACGGGCGGGGGCACCTCACCATCGAGACGGGCAACGCCTTCCTCGACGACGCCTATGCCGAGCTGCACGACGAGGTGCAGGCCGGACAATACGTCCAGCTCTCGGTGACCGACACGGGCACCGGGATGACGCCGGAAGTCCTGGCGAAGGTTTTCGAGCCCTTCTTCTCGACGAAGCCCGAGGGCAAGGGGACCGGCCTGGGGCTTTCCATGGTCTTCGGCTTCGTCAAGCAATCCGGGGGCCACGTGAAGATCTACAGCGAGCCCGGACAGGGCACGACGGTCAAGATCTACCTGCCGCGCTCCACAAGACCGGAGGAGCAATCGACGGAGGCCGACTCCGGTCCCGTCGTGGGCGGCTCGGAGACTGTGCTTGTCGTCGAGGACGACGACGCCGTCCGCGACACCGTTGTCGCAACGCTTGGCGAGCTCGGATACCGCGTGCTGAAGGCGCCGGACGCCCAAACCGCCTGCGCCGTTATCGAGAGCGGGGTCGAGGTCGACCTCTTGTTCACCGACGTGGTTATGCCCGGACCCATGAAAAGCACGGAGCTCGCGAGGCGAGCCAGGGAACGCCTGCCGAAACTGAGCGTCCTGTTCACGTCCGGCTACACCGAGAACTCCATCGTCCATGGAGGGCGCCTCGACGAGGGCGTCAACCTGCTGTCCAAGCCCTATTCGCGCGAGGCGCTGGCTCGGAAGTTGCGCCAGGTCTTTGCCCGGGACGGCAAGGCCGCGGTTCCGACCGAAGATCAGGAATCGACGAGCCGAGGCGCGATGCCTTCGGCGGCGGCGACCGTGCTCGTATGCGAGGACGACGCGCTAATCCGCCTCGACACCATCGACATGCTCCAAGACCTGGGTCACGTAGCGCTGGAGGCCGGCTCCGCGAAGGAGGCCTTCGAGATCGCCGTCGGACGATCTGTAGACGTCCTCATCACCGACATAGGCCTTCCCGACATGCAGGGCGACGAACTGGCACGTCGCGTGCTCGCAGAGCGACCCGACATCCGGGTCGTTTTCGCGACAGGCCACGGTGAGGTCGCCGGCTTCGAAGGCGATGGAAGGGTGGTCCTTCTCAAGAAGCCGTTTCGGCAGGCAGACCTACGCCGCGTGCTGGAGAGCTGCCTGGGCCACCCCAAAACGGCGTGAGGTCGTGGCCGGCGCACCCCGGCACGCGGCGCGCTCTGCAAGCGCCGCGACACAGCCCAGACCCTCTTGGCACGGCGCCGCGCTGTGTTGCGGGCCATAGCTCCTTAGCGTGCAGGCGATACCGAAAACCCAGCCCGTGCAGAAGCCGCCGAACCACCATTTCAGGCGCCGTGTTCTCGCGGCGCACTGCTTTCATAATTTCGCTGCGCTTGGCGCGTGAAAGTGTCCATATTCTGTCAAAATCGGCCGGCCTGCCCGTTCTTGCAAGGAAAACAGCGCTTGCCCATTTTAACCCGCTTTCAGGCAGATCACCGCCGAGCTAATTAGGCGCCATGGCCTTCTTTTCCGAGTCTGAACTAAGTGCGATCGCAGATGCATTGGGCGATACAGTCGATGGGCTAAGCGGCAGCGAGATCGGCCAGCTCCTTTCGGCCGCTCGCATTGAGGACCGGCATCCATTGCTCGGAAAGCGACATCGCCTCTTCAATGCTTTCGCCGGCAGCCAAAACAAGCATCAGGACCGCATCCATGTCATCGCCTTCATCCGTAAGGCGATGAAGCCGTCCCGCTTCGTTCGAGACTCCGAGCGGTTCGAGCCATTACGGATGAATCTGAATCGAGCTCTTTCGTTCGCAGGGATGGCGGTCGACGCCGCCGGCAATCTGGACGCGATAGAGCGAGCCAGGACACTCACTGAAGCTTCGCGCCGAGCGCAGGAATTGCGGGCCGACCTTGTCAGCCGAAAGATCCATCCGGATGTGCTTCATTTTTGTCGAGAAGAGCTGCTGGCTGAGAATTATTTTCATGCTGTGCTTGAGGCGACGAAGAGCGCGGCTGACAAAATCCGAAGCCGGACTGGGCTTGTTGAAGACGGGAGCGCTTTAGCAGATCAAGCGCTGGGAGGCCCTCAGCCCATGCTAGCGATAAACGCGCTCGCTACCGAAAACGATCGGAGCGAGCAGAAGGGCTTCTGCAACCTGATAAAGGGCACCTTCGGAATGTTTCGAAATCCTGCAGCCCACGCCCCACGCCTCTACTGGCATATGACGAAGGAGGAAGCGGAAGACGCGTTCTCGCTTATTTCGCTGATTCATCGACGCTTGGACCAGGCGACCATGCCGTCGAAGCCTGGAACGGGGTAAAGCCGCCATGGGTCCCGCGGGCTCGGGCGCGTCGTTACGGTCGAGTTCGAGTCCGCACCGATTGTGCAGGGGGTAATCGTAGCTTCCGCCGAAGCGTCCGCGTGCGTCGCATATCTCCGGCTGCTCCGCTTTATGGTCAACTTATGACCTCATCTTCGATCATGCGACTTCTGAGGCGGCGTCGACGGATAATCTTGAGATGGCCCCAAACACTCTGATCAGCGACTCGACCCATTGTGGCGGCAACAAAATCGTCAGCTGCTGCATAGCCGAATTCGATGGATACAACGGCAGAAGCTGGGACTACGAACAGATACACGGGATAGGCATCAGCCGAGTTGAGCACTGCTGTCGCCGCCGTCAGGGGGGCTATCATGCGCACCTCCCCTTCATGCTCCCAGCCTGGTCGCTTTCGCAGAAACAATTGGTGAGGAATGGTCTCCAATCGGCCTTCGAGGATGTCCTCATTGTTGAAGGTAGCGCTAAAGACCCGAACCCCTCCGTCATTTGATGACACCGAGAACGGCCTGTCGGAATGCTCGACTTCAAGGCAGCGTCCCGCAAAGAAAGGATGCCTTTCGTCGAAGCCGATCACCAGCCCTTGGTGGGTGTTTGCGTAGTAGGCGCGCATCGGGTCGCTCAAGACGCGGCTCAGGCTGAAAATGCCGATCGTTGCATTAGCGCGTTCGGCCAAAAGTTCCATAGCTCGTATCGCGATGGCGTGGTCGTATTCCGCGATCGTATCAAACGGCTCTGATTTCAGTCGCGGTTCATGCGCGGGCCAAAGCCCAGGAAAACTTCGTTCGTCAAAGCGCGCCGATGGGAACGGCTTGAGAAAGAAGGCCTCAAGGTCCTCGATTGTCGCATCATGCATCCCAGCGCGTTCCGCTTCACGCCGCGCCTTCTCGTAGTCGTCCTCGGAGTAGCGCCCGATAAGCATTTCCGGCAGCGCCTCGTTCGGATCGTTCAACGCGCTAGGTTGCGAGAACCGGACGAGGCGCCTCTCGAAGAATCTGTCTTCCGGGTAGTACTTGTATAACGTCATATCGGCTCGCGCTGCTCGCGGGTTCGCGCTGCCAGGCGTCTAAGGCAGCTAGCATTCGTAGCATTCGAGATTGGTGGGGTGGGCCTACTTCTGGGGTTTGCCCCCCAACGCGCACTCGCGGTTAGCGCCCGTGCCCGGCGCATTTTCGAAGGCGCAAGCGGCGCCAGGTGGCTCGCCGCATTTCTTGGCGAGATCACGAAATCCAACGCACTGGCCTGATGCCAAATGGCGATATCCCGGCCCCCCTTTGCAGCCGCAACCGCGACAAGGCGAAGCGTCGATGACGCAACCTGCGGCCCATGCATAGCCTCCCAAACCGGCCCCGAGCAAAATGGTTATGACGAGCGCGACACGCGCGATAGCCGTCATCGTCCCTCCCCAAGCCCGCAGGCTTCTTGCGGCTTGCCGAACGGCTGAGGCTAGGTTGCCAGCGCACGGAGCGTCAATCCAAGCTCTCCGCCCGAGCTAGTCGGCAAGCACTATGGGACAGGCATCGCGGCGCCGGGTCTAAGGAATGCGCCTTCAATCCTTCAAACCGACGATCCTTTAGTCCTTGACGAGCACGCAACCAGCACGTCAATCTGCCGCTGAAAATGGCTGCTGGAGATGGCACGCGCGATGAAAATCCTTGCTTCAAAAGCTTAGGATTCACCGGAGGTTAGCGGGATTTCGGCAACGAATCCCTCCGTCTCCGCCACTTCATCTGCGCTAAGCAGATGAAAGAATTGAGAGATCAGGGTTCTCGATCAGCGCTGCCGCCGGCTTTTGCCCCAACAGATACCTGCGCCCGATAATCGCCCGGATTCGAATCAACCACGATTGGTCGAGCCAGCGCGACCCCGGTTTGCGGGAACTCCGGACATTCGCATGTCCGCATCGGAGGCTCGCCAAGGACCGCCTACACTCGGGACCTGCCCGCGACGGCGTCGAAAGCATCGCGTGCGCGATGCACGACGTCGAGGAAGGCTTTGATGATGCGGCTCGACTCGCGCTGCTTCAGAACCACGACATGGGCATAGGTATAGACCTCCGCTCCTTCGATTCGAACCAGCTTCAGGTTCTCGTCCGGCACGAATTCCGCCTCTGAGACATAGCTGATGCCAAGGCCGTGGATGACCGCCTCGCGGATCGCTTCGCGGCTGCCGATCTCCATCATCAGGCGAGGCTTCGTTCCGGTCCTGGCGAGAGCCTCCTCGAAGGCGCGCCGCGTGGTCGAGCCCTGCTCGCGGACGATCATCGGCTCGCCTTCGAGCTCCGTCAGGCGGATGCTGTCGCGCGTGGCGAAACGATGGTCGCTCCGCACGAACACGGCGACGGGATGGCGCCTGTAGGGGATGGTCAGGAGCCGGTCGTCCTCGTCGATATAGGCGAGGACGGCGACGTCGCATCGGTAACTGGCAAGATCGTCGAGAACCTCGGCGGAGTTGCCGAGCTTCACGGCGAGCTCGATCTCCGGATAGGCCTGGTTGAAGGCGGCCAGCATTTCCGTGACATGGAACGGCCCGACGGCGCTGATCGACAGGCGCCCGGTCCGCAGCTCGCGCGTTTCCGTCAGGAAGGCGAGCACCTCGGCTTCCTCGGCGAAGAGACGCGTGGTGATGGCGAGGAGCTGGCGGCCGGTATCGCTGAGCTCGCGCCGCCGGCCACGCTTGACGAAGAGCTCGACGCCGAACTCCTCCTCCAGCGCGCCGACCTGCGCCGTCAGGGTCGGCTGGCTGATGTGGAAGGCGTCCGCGGCGGCATTGAAGCCGCCCGAACCGGCCACGAGATGGAAAGATCTAAGCTGGGTGTAACGCATAGCAAAAAACTATCCGATTAGATCAAAAAATCAATTTGTTATAGGAACAGGCTTCCGACAGCATCCCTTCAAGGCCGGAAAGGCGCATCGCGAGGGATGAACCGCATGAACTGGGCATACTGGAATCCAGTGAAGATCCGCTTCGGATCCGGCCTGCTCGACGAGGTCGCGACGCTGATCGGCAAGCGCCGCTGGGCGCTCGTCACCTACGATCAGCCAGTCTTTCGCGAGCTCTCCGTCCGATTGACGGCGGTTGCAGGCGCACCGGTCGTGTCGATTACCAATATCGAGACCAATCCGGACTGCGCCGATCTCGCCCTGTCATGCCGCCAGTTCGGCGCCGCCGAGCCGGCAGAGGTCATCGTCGCGCTCGGCGGCGGCTCGATGATCGATGCCGCGAAGGTGCTGGCCGCCAGCAACGGCGATTTCGAGACCGTGCGCCGCCATCTCGTCGAGAAGAAGCCGCTCGACGAGGCCGCGATCATCCCGATCATCGCCGTGCCGACGACAGCCGGCACCGGCAGCGAAGTCACCTCCTGGGCGACGGTCTGGGACGCCGCCAATGGCAGCAAATACTCGCTCGCCCATCCCCGGCTCTATCCGGAGACCGCGGTGCTCGACCCGGCGCTGACGGTGGGTGCGCCGCGCGGGTTGACGCTGGCAACCGGGCTCGACGCGCTCTCGCATGCCCTGGAAAGCATCTGGAACGTCAACGGCAACCCGGTCTCGGCGAATTATGCCGTCGAGGCCGCGCGGGAGATCATCGACACCCTGCCCCGCCTGCTGGAGCGTCTCGACGATATCGAGCTCAGGGCCCGGCAGATGCGCGCGAGCCTGCTGGCCGGCATGGCCTTCTCCAACACCAAGACCGCGCTCGCCCATAACATCTCCTACGACATCACGCTGAAGAGCGGCACGATCCACGGCATCGCCTGCTCCTTCTCGCTGCCGATCGTGATGCGCTGGGCCATGGGCGCCCAGCCGCAATGCGACGCCGCGCTGCGCCGCGTCTTCGGCCCGGATCTCGAAGCGGGAGCCGAGCGACTCGGCGCCTTCCTGCACAATCTCGGCGTCTCGACGGATCCCACGGCCTACGGCGTTTCGCCGCTGGAGTGGAACCGCCTCGTCGGCAAGGCACTCGAAGGCGAGCGTGGCCGCAATTTCATCGGACGGCAGGCGGCCATGGCCGCCTGAGAGCAAGCAACGGGCACGACGCCCGCAACGGTTCACCGGCAGATCAAAGATCGCCGGATCATCTTGGGAGGATGACATGACCATCACGCGTCGGACGATTCTGAAGAGCTCGCTGGCCGGGGGCACGCTGCTGGCAATGCCGGCTCTGGTCCAGGCCCAGACAAAACTGATCCGCGTCGGGCTGATCCCGTCCGAGGACTCGCGGGCGATGCTGGAATCGAGCCAGCAACTGCTCGATGCGCTGGAGAAGAACCTCGGCATCAAAGTCCAGGGCTTCGTCGCCTCGGACTATAACGGCGTGATCGAGGCGATGCGCTCGAACCATGTCGACGTCGCCTATCTTGGCCCGTTCTCCTATGTGCTCGGCACCACGGTCGCGGCCATCGAGGCGTTCGCCACGGCCGAGACGGCCAAATCCAGCCGCAGCTACTATCGCAGCCTGATCATCACGCGGAAGGACAGCGGCATCAAGGAGGTCAAGGATCTCAGGGGCCGCACCTTCGCTTTCGTGGACCCCTCCTCGACCTCGGGGCATCTCTTCCCGAAGGCCGGGCTGATGAAGCTGGGCTTCGATCCCGAGAAGGATTTCGGCCGCGTCCTCTTCACCGGCTCGCATGATGCCAACGCGCTTGCCGTCGCCAACAAGCGGGTCGATGCCGCGACGATCGCCGACCGCATCTTCGATGCAGCCGTGCAGAAGAAGCTGGTCGATCCGGCCGACATCCAGGTCGTCTGGCAGTCGGACCCGATCCCGGAATCGCCGACCTGCTGGCGCAAGAACCTGCCGGACGATCTGAAGGCGCAGATCAAGTCCGCCTTCCTGAACATCCGGGACATCACCTGGGCCGACCAGGGCAAGCTCAACCGCTTCGTCGAGACCAACGACCAAGCCTACGACATCATTCGAGAGACGGCGAAGGTGCTGAAGCTCGACCTGACCAAGATGAAGTAGGCACAGGCCGAGGAGGAGGCGACATGATCACGATCGAAGGCCTGAAGAAATCCTATGCCGGCCGCCCGGTCCTGCAGGGCATCGACCTCAGCGTCAAAGCCGGGGAATTTCTCGTCGTGCTCGGCCCCAGCGGCGCCGGCAAGTCCACGCTGCTGCGCTGCATCAACGGGCTGGCGCAGCCCGATGCCGGGCGGACCGTCATCGACGGGACCGTTTTCGACAGCAAGCGCGCGGCGGCCGGCAAGCGGCCGGTCGCGATGATCTTCCAGCACCACAATCTGGTGAAGCGCCTCTCCGTGCTGAAGAATGTCCTCGTCGGACGCATGGCCGGCCTGTCCTCCTTCCTGAGCATGCTGCAGCTCTTCCCGCGGCAGGATGTCGAGATCGCCATGGACTGCCTGGCGCGTGTCGAGCTCGCCCACAAGGCGAACTCGCGGGGCGACCAGCTCTCCGGCGGCGAGCAGCAGCGCGTCGGCATCGCCCGCGCGCTGGCGCAGCAGCCGGCGGTGATCCTCTGCGACGAACCGGTGGCGAGCCTCGACCCCAAGACCTCGCGCATCGTGCTGGGCTACCTCAAGGCGATCTGCAAGGCGGAAGGGATCGCCGTGATCTGCAACCTCCACCAGGTCGACTATGCCGTCGAGTTCGGCGAGCGCATCGTCGGCTTGAGCGGGGGCCGGGTGATCTTCGACGATACGCCGGACCACCTTACCTCCGAGATCGTCCACCAGATCTATCCCGGCCTCGAGGACCCCGGCATCAGCCGCGTGCTCAAGCCCCGCCCGGCGAGCCAACCCGTGCTGGCGCCGATGATCGCCCCCGCAATCGCCTGACGAGGAGCAAGCTCATGTCCTTCGGAACGCTGCAACTCGTCATCCGGCCGCCGCAGAACCGCTTCGGCTGGTGGGGCGTCGGCGCGCTTGCGCTCGCCATCCTCGTCTTCCTGTGGTGGGCGGCGGTCGGCTCCCAGATCAACGCTGGCAACCTCTGGAACGGCATCCCCTATATGTGGGATTTCCTCGTGCGGATGGTGCCGCCCAACCCGGAATTCCTCGAACGGCTGTGGAAACCGGCGCTGGAGAGCCTGCAGGTGGCGGTCTGGGGCACGCTGCTCGGCGTCGTCATCTCCCTGCCGATCTGCTTCTTCGCGGCGCGGAACCTCAGCCCCAGCCCGGCGATCTTCCATGCGACGCGGCAACTCCTGAATTGCCTGCGCGGCATCAACGAGATCATCCTGGCGCTGATCTTCGTCGCCGCCATCGGGCTTGGCCCCTTCGCCGGCGTGCTGGCGCTCGCCATCCACGGCGCCGGCATGCTCGGCAAGTTCTTCGCCGAGGCGATGGAGGATATCGACGAGGGGCCGCTGGAGGCCTTCCGCTCGGCCGGCGTCGGCCCGTTCAAGACCTTCTTCTTCGGTGTGCTGCCGCAGGTCCTGCCGACCTGGCTCGGGACGATCTTCTATCGGCTGGAGACCAATGTCCGGCAATCCACCGTGCTCGGCATGGTCGGCGCCGGCGGCATCGGCTTCGAACTCGTCTCCTCGATGAAGCTGTTCAAGTACCAGGACACCGCGACCTGCATCCTTGTCATCCTCGCGATGGTCCTGGTGGCGGACCTTGTTTCGTCACGCGTCAGGGCGCTGATCCGCTGATCGGCGCCGACACAAGGAGCCCTGAGACGAACGTGCATCCGAAACGGGGCGCTGACGTGGTTGCGAACGGTCGCGAATGCGCTCACCCGCAGCGTCCGGTAGTTGATCTGCATGGACGGCTCGGAGCCGGCCTATATCGAGGCGGCGAGCGCCAAGGGGCTGACGCCGCACCTCGACCGGATCATGCGGACCGGCGCCAGCACCCACGCCTATTCGGTGATCCCGAGCTTCACCAACCCGAACAACCTCTCGATCATCACCGGCCGCCCGCCGGCCTGGCGCGGGATCGCCGGTGACTTCTTCTACGACCGAGAGGCCAAGGAAGAGGTGATGATGAGCGATGCCCGCTTCCTGCGGGCGCCGACCATCCTGGCCGAGTTCCAGAAGGCCGGCTTCAAGGTCGCGATGGTCACCGCCAAGGACAAGCTGCGCACCCTGAACGTTGGATGAGACGGGATCGGGGCGCCCGCCGGGTGGCGAGCGTCCCGATCGCCCAAAGCGAGCCTACATCGCGGGAAGGACCGCGATGTCCCTTGCCGCTTCGCCCAGACCGGCGACCTTACCCATCGCAGTCGCCTTGCCGGTCGCAAGGTCGACCTTATGGAGCGCGCCGTCGGCAAGCAGCCATCCGGTATTGGACCCGTCGGCGGCCGTCTCGATATCGAAGGCGATCGCCTTCGCCGTGATCCCGAGCTTGCCGACCGCGCCGAGGACGCCGTCATTGGGCGGCGCCTGCTTGATCAGGCCGCCGATCTTGCCGTCGATGTCGTAGAGCGCCGTTTCCTTCGTGCCCTTGACCGAGTTCGTGTAAGCGCCGGCCACGATCATGGGGGCCTCGCCCTTGTGCATGTCGGCCTCGGCGAATTTCAGCTTGCCGTCGACCGTGGTCTTGCCGTCATCGACATTGACCCGCAGGTTGGTGCCGTCGGAGCCGATCACGCGGAGCCGGTCGGCGGCCGGGTTGAAATCGACCGTGGCCATGGCGCCGGCAGCGAGCACAGTGTCCATCCTCGACTTCATCGTCGCCTTGCCCGCCTTGTCGATCGTGTAGATCGTGCCGTCGTCGCCAAGCGCGTAGAGCATGCCGTCAGCCGGCCTGACATCGATGCCGGCGATCTTGCCGGCAATACCGGTGACCTTCATCTGCTTGCTGGCCTTCAGGGTCGCGGTATCGACCATGGTGAGCGTGTCGTCGCCGGTCAGGGCTGCCAGCATGGCGGCCTGCGCGGCAAGACCGCTGCCGAGAAACGTGGAAACGACGAGGGCGAAACGGATCGTCTTGGTCATCTTGTCCTCCGGTTTTGTCAGCGCCGCTGGCTGGGTGCCTTGCGGTGGCGCTCATGCCGGATAGAGCTGGAGCAAGGCCTTGGATGCGCTCGAAAAAATAAAGCCGCCGGGGTGCATCCATCGTCACGCAGGCAGCGTATCCTCCCGTCGCGCCGCCCAACCGGGGGCCGCCGAGTTCAGGGATCCCGCATGGCCGTCAATGCCGCGCAATCGCAGGGAGCAGGCATCGAGCAGGCGCTGGCCGCCTGCGCAGGCGGCGATAAAAACGCACTCCGGCGCATCTACGACCAGGAATGCCCGCGTATGATCGGCGTGGCGCAGCGCATGTTGAAGCGCCGCGCCCTGGCGGAGGAAGCGGTGCAGGACAGTTTCATCCTGATCTGGCGGCATGCGGGACGCTTCGATCCGCAACGCGGTTCGGGTCTGACCTGGATCTACGCCATCCTGCGCAATCGCTCGCTCTCGATCCTGCGAGACGAGAAACGCCTGGAGACCGACGAAAGCCCGATTGGCCAGGAGGCCGCGAGCGAGGAGGATGATCCGGAAACCGTGATGGCGAAGCTCTCCGATGCCAAGGCCTTGCGCGGCTGCCTGGAAACCCTGCCCGCTCCGCGGCGCGGGATGGTGCTGCTCGCCTTCGTACAGGGGCTGAGCCATGGCGAGATCGCCGGCAAGCTCGGCATGCCGCTCGGCACGGTTAAATCCTGGATCCGCCGATCTCTGCTCGCACTCAAGGAGTGCCTGGGATGACGCAGGAACCAGATCGCGAGATTGTCGCCGGAGAATATGTGCTGGGTCTGCTCGACGGCGCCGAGAAGGAGGCGTTCGAGAAGCAAGCGGCGAGCGACGCAAAACTCGATGCCGCGGTTGCCCGCTGGCAGGCGCGGCTGGCGCCGATTGATGTCACCGCTCCGCTGATAGAGCCCTCGACAGGGCTCTGGCAGCGCATCGAGAGCGGCCTCGGCCAAGCTCCCGCTCGAAGCCAGGCGACGGCCCCGCAATCCGCGCTCGGCGCGCGGCTCTCGCAATGGTGGGACAGTCTCTGGCTCTGGCGCGGAACCGCTTTGGCCGGCATCGCCGCCGCGCTCCTGCTCGCCGTGGGACTCGTCGCGGCACTCGATCGCGCGCGCCGTCAGCCCGTGATGGTCGCCGTTCTGCTGACCGAGACCAATCTCGCCGCGGCGGTGGTGAACACCTTTGCCGATGGGCGCGTCGAATTGCTGCCGCTTCAGGATATCGCCGTGCCGCAGGGCCGCGCGCTGGAAATCTGGACGCTATGGGATCGTGCCACCGGGCCGCGCTCGGTCGGCCTGATCGACAGGGCCCGGGCCGTGCCGCTGCGCTTGGACAACCTGCCGCTCGGGGCCGATCAGCTCTTCGAGATCACGGTGGAACCCGCTGCCGGATCTCCGACCGGACGCCCGACCGGCCCGATCGTCGCCAAGGGACTGACTGCGCGACGGCTTTAAATGGTTGAGTTGGAAATCGCCGCGCCCGTCAGCGGCCTTCCAGAGCGAGCAGGTTGACGTCGATCGTCCGGGCGCGGAAGCCGGCTTCGCAGTAGCAGAGGTAGAACTCCCAGAGCCGGCGGAACGGCTCGTCGAACCCCAACGGCGCGATCTCGGCCCAGCTTTCCAGAAAGCGCCGGCGCCACTCCTTCAGGGTCAGGGCGTAGCTGCCCCCGAAGTCGAGCTGCTCGACCACAGCGAGAGCAGCAGCCTCGGCACTGTTCTTCAGCACCGGGACCGACGGCAGGCTACCTCCGGGGAAAATGTAGCGCTGGATGAAATCGGTGCCCTGCTGGTAACTCTCGAACAACGCATCGTCGATCGTGATCGCCTGCAGGACGACGCGACCGCCCGGCTTCAATGAGCGGTTCAGGGTATCGAAGTAGGACGGCCAGTAGGCGCGGCCGACCGCCTCGATCATTTCGATCGAAACGATGCGGTCGAACTGCCCGGCGATGTCTCGATAGTCTCTGAGCTCGATGGTGACGCGCTCGGACAGGCCCGCGTCGGCAATGCGCTTTCGTGCGGCTTCGAGCTGCGCCGGCGACAGGGTGATCGCGGTCACGCGGCAGCCCTCGCGGGCCAGCCGCTCCGCCAGTGCACCCCAGCCGCAACCGATTTCCAGGACATGCTCGCCGCCCGAAAGGTCGAGCATGGCGACGATCCGATCGAGCCGGCGCTGCTGCGCGGCCTCGAGCGTCTCTGTCGGCGTCTCGTAGAGCGCCGATGAATACATCATGCTGGAATCGAGCCAGCGGCCGTAGAATTCATTGCCGAGATCGTAATGCGCCGTGATGTTGCGGCGGCTGCCGCGGCGCGTATTGGCGTTCAGAACGTGGCGCAGGCGGTTGAGCAGCCGCGCCGGCCAGGCGCCCGAAACCAGGCCGCGCAGCGTCGCGTCGTTGCGCGCGCCGAGCTCGATCAAGGCCGTGAGGTCCGGCGTGTGAAGGTCGCCGTCGCGATAAGCTTCGGCCAGGCCGATATCGCCGTCGAGCAGAAGGCGGCGTATCGAGCGCCAGTTGTTCAGGATCATCGTCGCCTGCGGCCCCGGCAGGCCGGGCGCGCTGCAGAGCCGTTCGCCATCCGGCGTGAAGATCGTCAGGTGGCCGATGGCGATCCGGGAGAGCACGCGGCGCAGGAACCAGCGCGACAGGCCGATACCACCTGGCAAGGCGAGCCCCTCTTCGGGCATGCTGAAATGCTGTTCCGCGTCTGGACGGCTCATGGCTTCATCGGTCCTTTCGCATGGGCTGTCACGGCTCTGCAAAGACTGAAGGGGCGTTCGGGCGCCGCCGGATGGGGCCGCCAGGAAATCCGCTTCGCCAGCAGGCGCACGGCGTGCCAGTGGATGGCCGCGGTGACCTTCAGCGTGAGCAGCGGATGGGTTGCGAGCAGCCGCAGGAGGGCCGCATCGCTCAGTTCCGTGCGCTTGCCGCTCAACACGGCGGTGATCAGGCGTCCCTCAGTGTCGCTGCCCTCGATGGCGACGGAGACGCGCTCTCCCGGCGCGGTGACGGTGAAGGCGTAGCGCATGTCGAGGTTCATGAACGGCGAGACGTGGAAGACCTTGTCGGCCTCCTGCCTCAGTGCGCCTTCCGAGATATCGGCAGGCGCCACATAGCTATGGATCTCGCCGAAGGTGTTGTGCACCTCGTAGACGGTCGCGCAAAGGCTGCCGTCGCGGCGGTAGCAGAAATACGTGCTGAGCGGGTTGAACGCGTAGCCCAGGATGCGCGGCATGGTCAGCAGGCGGATGGGGCCGCCGTCATGCGCGATCCCGGCCTTGGCCAGGGTTTCCTCGATCTGGGGCCGCAGGGGCCGCCCGCTGCGATCGCCATAATCTGCGTCGCGAAAAGCGTAGAGATTGAAGCGGTTGCGCGAGAAGAAGCGGAGCTTCGCCGACAACCCATCGATCTCGTCGAGATCGAGCAGCGTCCAGAACACCCGATAGGCCAGCGCATGCGGCCGGGGCCGGAACCGATGGTGCCTGACAAGGCCGACATAGAGGGCGGATTGCAAGGTCATGCGGCCTGCTCCAGCCGGGGCAGGATCGGAATGCGACCGGATTCGTTGGGGACGTTCCAGGGCCGGCGGACGCCGCCGAGCGCCTCGGCGACGGCAAGCCCCGCCTGCAGGCCATCCTCGTGGAAGCCCGATCCGAAATAGGCGCCGCAGAACCAGCTTCGACGCGTGCCCTGCAGGGACCAGAGCCGTTCCTGCGCGTCGAGAGCTGCGGCATCGAACAGCGGATGCTCGTAGATCTCCTCGTGGAAGATGGTCTCTTCGCGCAGCGTATCCGGCGGATTGAGCGTGACGAAGAAGGGCTGAGCCTCCGGCAGCCCCTGGAGCCGGTTCATCCAGTAGGTGACAGCGCAGGCAGAATCCGGCTGCGTGCGCTGACCGATATGGTTCCAGCTTGCCCAGGCGCGGCGGCGCTTCGGCATCAACGTTTCGTCGCCATGCAGGACGGCGCGGTTGCGGCTGTAGCGGAAGGCGCCCAGCGCGTGGGCTTCCGTCGGGCTGGAATCGGCGAGCATGGCGAGCGTCTGGTCGGCATGTGTCGCGAAGACGACCTGGTCGAAGGTTTCTGCCCAGCCATCGCCCGTCAGGATGACATCGTTTGCCCCACGTCGCACCTGACGCACCGGCGTGCCGGCCCTGACTTCACCCGAAAAGCCAGCGCGTAGCTGCTCGACATAGACGCTGCTGCCGCCTGTGACGGTGCGCCAGACCGGCCGGTCGGTGAGCTGGAGGAGCCCGTGATTGTGATGGAAGCGCAGGAAGGCGGCGGCCGGATAGGACAGGATCTCCGAGCAGGGAGCCGACCAGATAGCTGCCGCCATCGGCAGGAGATGATCATCCCGGAAAGCGGCGCCGTAGCGTCCGGCCGCGAGATAGTCGCCCAGCGAGATGCCGGCCAAGCCGCCCGCCAGCGCGTCCTTCGATGCACTCCGGTAGAAGCGGGTGATGTCCTGCAGCATGGCCCAGAACCGCGGGCGCACGAGATTGCTGCGCTGTGCGAACAGCCCTGCGACGCTGGTGCCGCTATATTCAAGCCGCCCGCCATCGAGCGATACGGCGAAGGACATCTCGGTCGGCTGGGTGGCGACGCGCAAATGATCCATCAGCGCGATGAAGTTCGGGTATGTCGCCTCGTTGTAGACGATGAAGCCGGTATCGACCGCCGTCTCGCCGCCAGCCCCCGTGACGCGAACCGTGTTGGCGTGACCGCCGAGGCGGGGCGCGGCCTCGAACAGCACCACGTCATGCGCCTGCCCGAGCAGCCACGCCGCCGAGAGACCGGATATGCCGGCACCGATCACGGCGATCCGCATCGCCTTGCCCTGTGCCCGTTCCATCGTCGCTGCTTCATTGATCATGACGGGTATACGCGGCTGGGGCCGGACTGGATTTGCCGCCGCGCGAGCAAAAGCACGCCGGCCGAGTGACCCGCCGCAGCGCTTCCTGCGTAAACGAAGACAGGCCGGGACTTTCCGCGAGGGCGACGATGCCGATGAGCCGAATGAAGCGGGTGTTTGCAGCGATCGGCGCCTACGCGGCGCATACCGATCCGCGGGCCGCGATCGCCAACACCGTCGCGCTGGTGATCGTCTCGAACCAGCCCTTCTATCCGCTCTATCTATACTGGGCGGTCTCGCCCGTCGTAACGCCGTCCTATCTCACCTTCCTGTCGACGCCTTTCTTCGCGGCGGTGCCGGCCGTCATGCGGCGCAGCGCCGTGCTCGGGCGATCTCTGCTTCTTGTCGCCGGCATCGGCAATACCTTGCTCTGCCGGGCCGCCTTTGGCCCGGGCTCGGGGGTCGAGGTCTTCCTGTTTCCTTGCCTCATGCTGGCGATGATGCTGTTTCGCCGTTCGGAACGCGCCGTCGCGCTCGGTTTCGCGGCACTGGCCTTCGCCGCCTATCTGCTGCCGGCCGCCATCCTGGGGGCGCCGATACATCTCTACGGGCCCGACGAATACGCAGCCTTGCAGCGCCTGAATTTTCTGAGCGCTGCATCCCTGACCGCCCTGATCGGATGGCTGTTCGTCGGGCGTCCGGACACAAATTCGCGCGCCGATGAAACTGACGGCGCTGCCGGAGCGTAGACGAAACGCATCCGCCGAAAGGACTTCATCATGACGCGCCTTCCGCTTGTCCTCGCCCTCATCGCTTTTTCGGCCCATAGCGCCGCCGCCAACGATCTCGACGGAACGTGGTTGCGCGACGACGGCAACGCCCGCGTCCGGATCGCGCCCTGCGGCGACAAGATCTGCGCCACCAATCTCTGGATCGGCGACACCAGCACGGGCGAGGCGGCCGGCGACAAGCTCGTCATGACGCTGGCCCGCCAGCCCGACGGTACGTTTTCCGGCAGCGCCTACGACGCGAAGCGCGACTGGACCTATTCGATGACGATCACCGCCAAACCCGGCGCTCTCACCACCCGCGGCTGCATCGCGGCGAAACTGATCTGCCGCGACGTGAACTGGAAGGCCGTGGAGTGATGGCGCCCGCTCTCGCCCAAGTGATCCAGTGCGGAGCCGGCCGCGTATCTCGTATATGGTTCCCGCACTCGCCCTGACCGTCGACGGCATGCGCAACGCGGGAGCTGTCGCGCAAGGAGTTCGGTTTATCGTCTTGTTCGACCCCAACAGTCTGATTGCCGCCATCGCGCGCTCGGGCGACCGGGCGGCCTTTGCCGAATTGTTCGACCATTTCGCGCCACGCGTGAAGGGATTGCTGATGCGCGGCGGCGCCCCGGCCGAGTTGGCCGAGGAGGTCGCGCAGGAAACGCTCCTGGCCGTCTGGCGGAAGGCAGCCCTGTTCGATCCGGCGAAGGCCAGCGCCTCGACCTGGATCGCAACGATCGCGCGCAACCTGCGCATCGACATTGCCCGACGCGAGACCCGGTCGCGGCTGTCGCAAGTTTACGAGATCCTGGATGAAGAAGCCCCTGAACAACCCGATGCGATGCTCTCCGGCGCCGAACGCGATGCGCGCGTGCGAGCCGCGATGACCCACCTTTCACCCGACCAGTACCGCGTGGTCGAACTCGCCTTCATCGAAGGCTTCAGCCACCAAGATGTCGCCGATCGCCTCGCGATCCCGTTGGGCACGGTGAAATCCCGCCTGCGCCTGGCCCTGTCGCATCTGCGCGGCCGGCTGGAGGATCTGCGATGAGCATGTCGCATCGCCCGTCCGACGAGACGCTTGCCGCCTTCGCAGCGGGCCAGCTCGACGAAGGCCTCGCGGTCGTCGTCGCCTGCCATATCGAGGCGGACCAGGAGAGCCGCGGCCGCCTCCGCGAGCTCCAGGCCGTGCAAGGCGCGCTGCTGGATGCGGCCGAGCCCGTCGCAATGGCTTCCGGCCCGAGTACTGCAGCCACTGCAGCACGACCCGAGGCAGCGTCGGTTGCGACCGCCCCGATGTCCGAGGGGATGCCGAAGGTGCTGCGCCCCTATGGCCTCGGTCCGTGGCGCCCCATCGGTATCCGCATCGCCATGCGACGCGTCGAGGTTCCCGGAGCAGATGCGCGCGTCTTCATGCTGCGCGCCGGGCCCGGAATCTCCCTGCCGCACCACAAGCATACCGGGTTCGAATGGACCACGATCCTCGCCGGCGCCTATGAGCACGAATATGGGCGCTACGCAGCCGGCGATTTCGACGAGGCCGATGCCGAGCATGACCATACGCCGCGGGTCGATCCCGTCGAGGGCTGTACTTGCATCGTCGCGATGACCGGGAGCGTGCAGTTGCAGGGCTGGCTCGGCCGGCTGCTGCAACCGCTGGTGCGGTTTTGACGATCGCGTCCTTCGCAGCGGCTCTGGTCTTCGTGGCCATGGCCATGTCGGCCTTCATGGCCCTGGGGACGTTGATCGAGCGGCGCACCGGCAATTCCGGCTGGATCGACGTGGTCTGGACTTTCGGATTGGGGCTGACGGGGGTTGCCGGCGCCTTGCTGCCTTTCGGGGCTGGGCCGATGCCACGACGCCTCGTCGTGGCCGGGCTCGCATTGGCCTGGGCGCTTCGGCTCGGCCTGCACATCGCGCGACGGACCGCCGGCATCACCGAAGATCCTCGCTACGCGAAGCTGAAGCGGGACTGGGGCAGCGCCGCGCCGCAGCAACTGGCCCGGCTGCTGCAGATGCAGGCGCTGGTCAGCATACCCCTGGGATTGGGGATCGTCCTGGCGGCACATAGCCCCGCGCCGGCGCTGGGTTGGCAGGATCTTGCCGGTATCGCCGTATTCGTCGCCGGCCTTGCAGGAGGCGCCATCGCCGATGGGCAATTGCGGGCCTTCGCACGCTCGGGAGCGGGCGGCGTCTGCGACTCCGGCCTGTGGCGCTGGTCGCGGCATCCGAACTACTTCTTCGAGTGCCTGCTCTGGTGCTGCTATCCCGTGATCGCGCTCGACGCCGGCTACCCCTGGGGTTGGCTCGCCCTGCTGGCACCGGCCTGCATCACGCTGCTGCTCACCCGCATCTCCGGCATTCCGCCCCTGGAAGAGCACATGCTCGCCAAGCACGGCGAGGCCTATCGGGCGTACCAGAATCGAACCAGCGCCCTGATCCCGCTGCCGCCGAAAGGAGCGACGTCATGACGATCATGCAGAAGCTTTCGACCTGGGGCGAAGGGCTGCCCGTTCCCGATGCCGTCAGCCGCATGGTGATCGCGTCGCTGGTCGGGCGCACGGCCCGGTCGCTGGCCGCGCAGTCGGCCGATGCCGCGGCCTTCGCTCGTGACATGGCGGACTTCCCGATCGCCGTTCATACCGATGCGGCCAATGCCCAGCATTACGAGGTGCCGGCCGCCTTCTTCGATCAGGTGCTCGGCCCGCGGCGCAAGTATTCCTCCTGCTATTACGCGGATCCCGGCGACACGCTGGCCGCGGCGGAAGACAAGGCGCTGGAGCTGACCGCGGAGCATGCCGATCTTGCCGATGGGCAGGACATCCTCGAACTCGGCTGCGGCTGGGGTTCGCTCTCGCTATGGATGGCGGAGCGCTATCCGCAGGCACGGATCGTATCGGTTTCCAACTCGGCGTCGCAACGCGCCTATATCGAAGAGCAGGCGCAACGCCGTCATCTCGGCAATCTCCGCGTCGTCACCGCCGACATGAACGCGTTCGGGACGGAGGAGCGTTTCGATCGCGTCGTCTCCGTCGAAATGTTCGAGCACATGGCGAACTGGCGCGAACTGCTCGGGCGGGTTCGTGGCTGGCTAAAGCCGGACGGCCGGCTCTTCATCCATGTCTTCGCCCACCGGCAGGGCTGCTACCGTTTCGATGCGGGCGATACGGGCGACTGGATCGCGCAGCATTTCTTCACCGGCGGCCTGATGCCGAGTGCGACGCTCGCTCACCAATTCCCCGATCTCTTCACGGTGGAGGACGAGTGGCGCTGGAGCGGCGAGCACTACCGCGCCACGGCCGAGGACTGGCTGGCGAATTTCGATCGCAATCTCGCGACGATCGATCCGATCCTGCGCGAGACCTATGGTGCGGATGCGCCGCTCTGGCGCCGGCGCTGGCGGCTGTTCTTCCTGGCGACAAGCGGACTGTTCGGCCATGCCGGTGGCGACGCCTGGGGCGTCCATCACTACAGGTTGCGCGCGGCCTGACCGATTGGCCGGGCTGGGACTAGACCCAGCCCCAGCCGACAAGGCGCCGGACAACGATAAAGGCGACCCATGTGCACAGGCCGACGACGACCGTGCCATAGACGAGGTCGACGAGCGTGATCGTCAGCGTCCAGGGCCGCAGCGTGGCGTAGTTGGTCAGGTCATAGGTCGCATAGGCCAGCAGGCCGATGAGCGCGCCATTCAGCAAGGCGGCGCTCGCACTGCCGTCGCGCAGCGCGGGCATCAGCGCGAAATAGACGACCCCGAGCGGAAAGCCGAAATAGAACAGCGCCGCCGGCCAATAGCGCACCTGCTCCACGATCAGATCGCCAAGCGCGGGCCGGTAGAGCCTCGTTGTCATCGTGCCCAGCCAGATGGCGTCGCAGATGCCGAAGGCGATGAGGAAGGCGACGTAACCGGCAACGAAGCGCATGGCGATCTCCCTGGTCTAGAGCGGGAGATACGCCGAGCGGGCTGACATGGTTCAGTTCCGCTTGCGATCCTGCCCCATCGCCGTGGAAATCCGTTCCGGCGGGCCGAGCGTATAGAAGGCGATACCTCCTCGAACGCAGGTGACCATGACGATCCGGATTATCCGACGCACCATCCTGCCGTTGCTTGCCGGACTCGCCTTGCCTGCCTGCGCAGCCCTGCGCCCCGGCGGCCTGACCGAAGGCGCGCGCGATGTGGCCTATGGTCCCCATCCCCGGCAGCGCATGGACATCTACGTGCCTCGGGGCCGCGGAGACGCGCCGAAGCCGGTGGTATTCTTCATCTATGGCGGGTCCTGGGCCAACGGCGCCAAAGAAACCTATTCCTTCGTGGGCGACGCGCTTGCCGCTCGCGGCTTCGTCACGGTGATCGCGGATTACCGCCTGGTTCCGGAGGTCCGCTTCCCGGTCTTCATTGAGGACGGCGCGCTCGCGCTGCGTTTCGTGCGAGACAACATTGCCCGCTTCGGCGGCGCCCCGGAGGCGATCCACCTGATGGGGCACTCGGCGGGCGCCTACAACGCGATGATGCTGACACTGGACAAGCGATATCTCGCCGCCGTGGGCATGCGCGCCGGCGATATCCGGTCCATTGTCGGCCTCTCCGGCCCCTACGACTTTCTCCCGTTCGATATCGACGTGACGAAGGAGGCGTTCGGAAACGCGCGCGACCCCGCCCGGACGCAGCCGATCAACTTTGCCAGGCGCGACGCACCGCCGGTCTTTCTGGCCACGGGATCGGAGGACACGACGGTGCTTCCGCGCAACAGCGAACGCATGGCGCTGGCGCTCCGAAAAGCGGGCGCGCGATCGGTCTCGCTGAAGATCTATCAGGGGCTCGGCCATGCCGGCACGGCCACGGCGCTGTCCCGGCTTCTGCAATGGCAAGCGCCGGTGCTCGACGACGTCGTCACGTTTCTTCGGAACAGCGCGACATAGGCCGCCTGCCTGATCGCACGCAATGTATGGACGGCTCTCCGTCGGCGAGGAGTTTCGGGCGCTTGTGGCGCCGCATGCGTCGTCGTGATGAGCCCCTGCCCGGCTCTGCACGGAACGATCTCCGGAAAAGATAAAAATCGGTAATCTCGTATCTCGCGTTTTCCGCGAAAGAATTTTCTTGTGTTTTCGAAAGATATCATCTAGATCTAACTGCATCGAGATTGCTTGGTTGGTTTTTGTTTTACCGCGCTCCGAGCGCGGCATCGATGATCCCCCCTTCAAAATCGTTCTGAACTCTCCCGACATCCTGTCGGGGAGCGACAGAGTTTGCCAAAAGGAGGGTTTTCATGACCACCGGCACCGTGAAATGGTTCAATTCCACCAAGGGCTTCGGCTTCATCCAGCCCGACGATGGCGGCCAGGACGTGTTCGTCCATGTCTCCGCCGTTGAGCGTGCTGGCATGCGGGATCTCCGCGAGGGCCAGAAGATCGGGTTTGAGGTCGCTCGCGACAACAAGTCCGGCAAGATGGCGGCGGAGCAGCTCCAGGCTGCGTGATCAGGCAATGTGTCATCGGCGACCACGGATGTACTGGCGCCTTGACCATAGCCATCGGAAAGGCCGGGCTCATGCTCGGCCTTTTTTGCTTTTGAGGTCGCCGACGCTCGGCGACCCCGGCCGGGCCGACACGATGCGGCCAACAGGGCGCACATAGCTTCTGCTCGCGCCAGTGCTCGATAACAACGCAAGGAGAACGACATGCTTCAACAATCCAAGCAGCGTATGGCTGCCGACAATCAATTCCTCAAGCTGCAGACCAAATCGCTGTCGAGAGGTCGAATGACTTCGGAGATGGAGAGCATTATCCAGCAGCGCGCCGAGAACACGGCCCGCTTGCGCGATCTTCGGCTCGCCAAGGAGGCGCAAGATCAGGCCCTGGCTCTCGCATCACCGCCGCCGCCCAAAAAGAAGCGCGCGAAGGCCAAAGGCTGACGTCGATACGCGTCTCGAGATCGGATTGCCGGAACGGGGCCTATCGCCGGCCATCTAGTCTTGCCCATCGAGCCAGCTCCTCGACGGCTGGCTAGAATTTCTGCCGGCGCCGGCGCCAGGCGGATTCGCAATCGGGCGCCGTCACGCGCAACGATGAGTGGATGAGCGCGGTGCGTCCGCACTGCGCATTCCTGTCTAAAATCTCACCATAACTCGCCGGAACCCGGCTCGGCGGCCGCGTGTTGCGCTCTCACCCATTCAGGTGAGAAGGCATTCATGGACATTCGCGTCGGCTACCGCATCGAGATCGGCGCAATCCAGGCCGTCCCGGGCATCCTGCTCCTTGATCCGCATCCGGGCCGACAGGCTGATTTCGTGAGCGAGCCAAATCCGCGGGCCGTCTCGATCGCCGGCGGAGCCGAGGTGCCCGTGGAGGCGTATACGGACGGCTTCGGCAATCTCTGCCGCCGGCTCGTCATTCCCGCGGGCGGCGCGATCTTCACCAACGACCTGGTGGTGCGCGATTCCGGGATGCCCGATCAGTTCGACCAGACGGCTGCGGAGATATGGCCCGCCGATCTGCCTCCTGACGTGATCGAATACATGCTGCCGAGCCGCTATTGCGAGGTCGACGAGCTGTCGGCCACGGCCTGGAATCTGTTCGGGAGTTTCGCGCCGGGCTGGAACAGGGTTCAGCAGATCTGCAATTACGTGAACGCGCAGATTCGCTTCGACTATCAATGCGCGCGCAGCACGAGAACAGCCGCCCAGGCGATGAGCGAGCGCGTCGGCGTCTGCCGCGACTTCACGCATCTGGCCATCGCATTGTGCCGGGCGATGAACATTCCGGCGCGTTACTGCAACGGCTTCCTCGGCGATATCGGGGTTCCCCCCGATCCTGCGCCCATGGACTACAACGCCTGGTTCGAGGCTTATCTCGGCGGGACGTGGTGGACTTTCGATGCGCGCCACAACATGCCGCGCATCGGTCGCATCCTCGTGGCGCGAGGGCGCGACGCAGCCGACATCCCGATGGTCCATACCTTCGGCCCGCATGTGCTGAACCGCTTCGAGGTGATCACCGAAGAGGTCGCCTAGGGGCATGACCGACCTGGCGAAGGGGCGCTCCCGCGGCTTCGCTCATGCCTCCGGTTGCGGCATTTCTCACGTCTTGCTGGGTATGCGGTTCAGGGCATCGGTGATCGGATTGTGGCCGCTTTGTCGGCGCCCGAACGAACTGGCCTTCCCGGGCCGCGCGATCTGACCTTCGCCTATGACGCGTTCGCGGTCATCGCTCCCCTTGACGCGATACTGGGGCTCGCCGTTCATGCGCGTGGGCAGAAGCCGGGTCACGGCATAGGTGCCGGTGGCGCCCTGATCGTAAAAGCCGAATGCGAGGCTGACTCGGTCCCCGACCTTGAAGTGATGCGACATATCTCGCTCCTTGGTTCGATGCCCTCTGGAGCCGAGAGCGAGCTTAAGATCCTTCTGACGCGCCGATGCAAGGCCTCGCCGAGTGCGGCAATGGTCGTGCGACAAGCGCCATACCGGTCCGTCCGGTCGGTCACGGCGAGCTAAGCCGCTGCATCCTCATCGCAATGGAGGAGGACCTTGCCGTAAATCGCGCCGGGCTCGGCCTGCGCTGTTTTCGATCATCCACTGCCCACGGGAACGTCCATGCCTTCGCGCAGGATCAGACTGCCTGGCCGGGTTCCGCGATGGCCTCGATCGTGATTGCCGCCGAAATGCTCCGTCGGCCGGAAAGCGCGCAAAGGCAGCATTGCTCACATCGAGCGCCTTATTCGGGCAGATAGCAA